>NZ_JYFT01000031.1:0-19775 GCF_000931385.1 Pseudomonas sp. FeS53a | reverse complement strand
TGGCTACGTCGATCCCAATCACGGTACAGTGCATTGTCATGGTGAGCTCCCAGGGCCAAGATGAAACGACCTGTCGGGGGCTCACGTTGGCGCAGGCTTGCAGATATGGTCGGTCTCAGGGGGCGATCCTGAGCCGATGGATTCCTTATCGGCGCTTGCAGTGAGGTGAGGGGCGGGAGATTTCTCCCACGGTCTGACTAGCAGAAGCGAATTCAGTCCCTCCGCCCCCGACAGGTCTCACCCTAGGACATACAAGCGAATTCATTCGCGATCAGGTTCGTCGCACGGACTTTCGCGGTTGAAACCGCTCCCACAAAAAGCGGTATGCCGCTAACCCAGCCCGTAGCCCGGGCTTCAGCCCGGGAAGGCCGACCGGCAAGAGTCTCCCCGTAGGAGCGAATTCATTCGCGATTGGTTTGGCACGGAGCTTTCGCGGTTGAAACCGCTCCCACAAAAAGCGACCTGCCGCTAACCCAGATGCACCAGGCTCGGCATGTCCTCCAGCGGCACCCAGAGCTCGCCCTGCCAGTTCAGCATCACCACCCGCGTGCCCTGCCACCTCAGCAGCACCCGGCGTGGCGCGTTGCCGTCCGCCGCGTGGGCATCGCGCAACGTAGGGATCACCTCGCGATTCAGCCAGCGCTCCAGATGGGCGTTCTCCGGATGGCCGAAGCGCACCAGCGCCTTGTACAGGCCGGCTTCGCTGATCACGTCCACCGGCTCTTCAAGGCTGCTGGAGCAGGCAAGGAACACGCGCCGCGCATGGTCGCTGCCCACGCGGCGGTGCAAGGTCTGCGGATGCTGCATGCCCAGGAGACGGGCGAAATCCACCGCGACGAACCAGGGCTGGTTATCCAGCATCAGCGCACGCAGCGGACGGTTATGGCGGAGGAAGGTCAGGGCGGGATATGCATCGTGCATCGTGAAGCTCCATCTCTGGGGAAAGGAGCCGCCACTCTGTTTCGTCAATGTAAGGGTGGCGGACCACGTGGGGTTGACGAACCGGCGAGATGTAGACCGGCAGACCTTTCGGTCTCCCCACGCAGTCCGCCATAGAGCGATGTGAAAGTAAGGGGCAAACGCATACTTCCACATGTGCCAGGGGCACGATGCGCCATCTCTTCAGGCCGTCAACGCCTGGTCACGGGATTGACCGCGACCGCCGGAGGATAGGGAGGGGGTATTGAGCGAACAATCGGCCCGCCTCGGGCATTGTCCTTTCCCACTGTGGGAAAACGCCTCAAGTCGGCCCGCATCGCCGAGCCGCCGCTGCACACCGTCCCGTAGGGTGGGCTTCAGCCCACGCGGTGCCTGTGCTGGTGGGCTGAAGCGGAACGCCGCCCGGCCCACACTACGGCGGAGCACCATTGCTGCCGGTTGCAGCGGTGTAGGGGTGAATTCGTTTGCCCGCTTTGGGGCATTGGGGCCGCTGCGCTGCCCTTGGCGACTGAAGTCGCCCCTACAGGGCCCCGTGATCGACGGCATCAACCCGTCATCGCCGCCGACCCTTGCCCTCGGCGCCCCGCCCCCTGAAGCTGTCCACCCCGCAACCGACAACATGTCCTCGATGATCGAGTCCCCCTGGCAAGGCGCCCTCTGGCTGGCCCGTGACTTCTGCCTGATCGACGGTGCCAACGGCGACACCCGACCTCATGCCCATTACGCCCACCAGGTCCTGCTGGCACGCGGGGCTCCCGTGCACCTGCTGGTGGAAGGCGAGCCCGTGAGCGGCCAGGCGGTGCTGGTGGAGTCCATGCGCGAGCACGCGCTGGCCCTGCCTGGCCAGGTGCTGCTGGCCGTCTACGCCGAACCCCTGGCCTTCGCTCCCCAGGCATTGCACGCATTGGTAGCCAACGCCGGTACGGACCTGCAGGCCCTGGCCGAATGCCTGCTGGCCGCGCCGCGCCCGACGCTGGATGCTCGCCTGCAAAGGGCCCTGGACGAGGTGGACGAACTGCTGGCCGACAAGGTCAGCGCCCAGGCCCTGGCCAGCCGCGCCTGCCTCTCCCTCAGCCAGCTGGAGCGCCTGTTCGGCGAGCAGGTCGGCCTGTCGGTCCGCCGCCTGGTGCTCTGGCGCCGCCTGCGCCTCGCCGTGCGCCTGGGCCTGGAAGGCCAATCCCTCACCCAGGCTGCCCACGGCGCCGGTTTCGCCGACGCCGCGCACTTCTCCCGCACCATGCGCGCCACCTTCGGCATCCGCGCTGACCGCAACCTCGGCAACCTGCAACTTCACCTGCTGGACGACTGAAGTCGCCCCTACAGGGCACGGCGCGGAGTTCGGCGGTCTACGAACGCATCAATTCCTGCGGCACTTCCGGGCTGGGGTGTTGGGCTGGGCTTGTGCGGAAGGGTTCGGCCAGTTGCGCGAGGTAGGCGTCGGGGTAGTCGGGGCGGCTGCCGATGCCCAGGTCGTCGCCGCGCATGGGGTAGTCGCTGTGGAAGGCGGTGCCGAGCAGCCTGTCCCAGACGCTGAGGAACAGGGCGAAGTTCACGTCGCCGGCCCGGCCGTACTTCATGTGGTGGAAGCGGTGTACCGGTGCCCAGGCGAACACGTGGCGCAGTGCGCCGATGCGCATGTCGACGTTGCTGTGCTGGAGCAGCAGCTGGAGGGTGATGGCCAGGGCGAGGAGGGCGGCGACCCGTTCCGGCATGCCCAGCAGCAACAGCGGCAGGGTGCCGGCCAGGGCTTCGCAGCCCAGGTGCAGCGGGTGCTTCATCAGGCCGTTGAAGCCGTACATGCGCTTCACGCTGTGGTGTACGGCATGCAGGCGCCAGAGAGCGCCGACACGGTGGCTGGCGTAGTGCATGAGGGTGATGCCCAGGTCGGCGACGATGATGGCAACCAGCAGTTGCAACGCCAGCGGCCAGTGATGGGGCCAGAGCCCGGCCTCCGGCAGCAGCGCCGCACTCAGGGGGATCACCAGGATGCCCAGGCAGTTGAGCCCTTCGTTGACCACGGCGTGCAAGGCATCGCGCAGGCGGTCGCGGTGGCTGCGGTTCCAGTCCCGCTCGTAGGGCAGCCAGGCTTCCGCGATGAAGGAGACGGCGATGGCCGCCGGTACCAGGGCCAGCAGCCCGGTTAGCGGCAGGCGCTCGCTTATCCACAGGGCCAGGGCGAGGAAGCCGAAGAGAAAACCGGGGGCGTAGAGGCGGGCAAGCAGGAATCGCATGGCGGAAGCTCCTTGGACGAGGGGCTTCCAGCGTGGCGGCCGGTGGTCACCGAGGCTTGAACAAACGGCGCAAGGTGCCGTCGCGGAATAAAAAAAGCCCGCCGGGGCAGCGGGCTCGGTGCAGGACGGGCATCGCCTGCAAGCGGGGGAATCGGTCACTCCGCCTCGGCAGACTCCAGTTCGGCCAGGGCGTCGGGTTGGTTCTTGAAGGCGCGGGCGAAGATGTCGCGGTTGCGGGCCATGTAGATGCCGAGGTCTTCGACCTGCTGCTCGCTGAGGGAGGGCACGGCCTTGTGCAGCACACCGGCCAGGGATTCGGCCAGCTCCAGCATCTTGTCGTAACGATCCGCTTCGGCCTTATCCATGAACAGGCGCTCCGGATCGCGGCTGCTGCGGTACACCACTTCGACGGCCATTCATCACCTCTCACCTTTGCAAGCGTCAATATGGAAATACTGTATGTGCGTACAGTATTTGGGGCGTTCCCTTTCGTCAACGATTTCTTTCATAGCCCAGCCTTCGGCTTCGTGCTTGCCGGCCTGCGACAACCTGTCCCGTGGCGCAACGTCGCACCTTGGCATCTCATCCGCTGCCGTGGCCTCGCTCGTGCATGGACGAACCGTCATGCACAGGCGCCACGCTAGGCCAACCAGACGTACCGGGGAGTAATGACGTGAAGATCAAATGGGCGGAAGCCTTGCGCGAAAACATGCACGGCCTGGCCGAGTCGCTGGGCAATCTGCTGGTGGAGGCATTCCACTACCTGGCGCTGTTCGCCATCGGCGGGATCACCGCCTGGGCGGCGGTGGTGGCGTTCCTGGGGATGGTGGAGAAGGGGCACATCACGGTGGATGACATCCTGCTGCTGTTCATCTACCTGGAGCTGGGGGCGATGGTGGGGATCTACTTCAAGACCAACCACATGCCGGTGCGCTTCCTGATCTACGTGGCCATCACGGCACTGACGCGCCTGCTGATCTCCGACGTTTCGCACCACAACCGGCCGGACGAGAGCCTGGTGTACGTCTGCGGTGCGATCCTGCTGCTGGCGCTGTCGATCCTGGTGGTGCGCTATGCCTCGTCGCGCTTCCCGGCGGTGGCCAGCGAAACCACCCACCCGCGCCGCAAACTGCTGGATTCGCGGACCCTGGACGACGAGTCCTGATCGGCCTCAGTAACCCGCGCCCAGGCTGCCGCCGGTGCCGCCCACCCGTGGGCGGGCCAGCGGTGGCAGGGGCTTGCCGCTGGTCATGGCGGTGAGCATTTCGCTGACGTTGCCGCCTTTTTCGATGGCGATGCCGAAGCGGATGCTCTCGATCACCCGCTGCAGGCGCTTCGGGTCGTTGCGCTGGGCGGGGCTGATCATCCGCCGCGCCACCACGCCGCTGTCGTCGGCGAGGGTGAGCATGATGTTGCCGTCGAGCCGTTCCAGGCTGAGGTTGACCCGGTAATCGGCCTGGAAGGCATCGGTCAGGATCTGGAAGGGGTTGTACATGGTGAGCCACCTGGTTGATGCACTGGATCGATTGACTGGGGTGGCCGTTGCAAAGTTCGAACCGATTGGACGAACGGAAAGCCGGTTTCACGACGTCTGTCGCAAACGGCAAACCTCGGGTCGCGCGGCCCGGCGGCACTTGCGCTGGGGAAGGGCGGCGTGACAGCATTCGCAACTGCAATTATTTCGCATTTGCGTTGGACGTCCGCCGAGGTCAGCCGTGTCGCTGCAACCTACCTCCCCCATCACCGAGCTCTACCGCGGTCACCACAGCTGGCTGCTGGGCTGGCTGCGGCAACGCCTCGGCTGTCCGCACAACGCCGCCGACCTGGCCCAGGACACCTTCGTGCGGGTGCTGCAACAGCGCGAGTCCCGCGAGGTCCGTGAGCCGCGCGCCTTCCTCGCCACCATCGCCCGGGGCTTGCTGGTGGACCATT
Source organism: Pseudomonas sp. FeS53a (assembly GCF_000931385.1). Lineage (NCBI taxonomy): Bacteria > Pseudomonadati > Pseudomonadota > Gammaproteobacteria > Pseudomonadales > Pseudomonadaceae > Pseudomonas > Pseudomonas sp. FeS53a. The sequence goes on along the minus strand of NZ_JYFT01000031.1, from coordinate 14,673 downwards.
ACCGCCGCGCCAGCCTGGAGCGCGCCTACCTGGAGGCGCTGGCCAGCCTGCCGGAGCACGAGGCGCCTTCGCCCGAGTCCCGCGAACTGATCCTGGAAACCCTGCTGGAGATCGACCGCCTGCTGGATGGCCTCAAGCCCCGCGTGCGCGAAGCCTTCCTGCTGTCCCAGCTCGATGGCCTGACCTACCCGCAGATCGCCGCGCGCCTGGGGCTGTCGGTGAGTTCCATCCAGCAGTACATGACCCAGGCCCTGACCCATTGCTACAAGGCGGTCTATTCATGAGCGCACTCGACCCCCAGGTGGTGGAGCAGGCCATCGCCTGGCGCGTGCGCCTGGCTTCCGGTACCTGCGCGGCCGAAGCCTTCACGGCCTGCCAGCAGTGGCGGAGCGCGCATCCCGAGCATGAACTGGCGTGGCAGCGGCTGGAGGCCCTGGGTGGGCGCTTCGCCGGCATCCCCGCAGCCCTTGGCCACGCAGCGCTGGAGGGCGCCCGGCATGACCCGCAGCGCCGTCGGGCGCTCAAGGCCCTGGCGATCCTGCTGGCCGCTGGTGGCGCCGGCGTGCTGGGCGTCCATGGGCCGTCCACCTTCCAGCCCTGGCTGGCCAACCTGCGCACCGGCACCGGCGAACGCCGTTCCGTTGGCCTGCCGGACGGTGGTCGGCTGCACCTGAACGCCGGCAGCGCCGTGGACATCGACTACGACGCCGACCGTCGCCTGCTGCGCCTGTACCAGGGCGAGATCCTCGTCGAAACCGCCGCCGACCCCTCCCGCCGTCCGTTCCTGGTGGATACCGGGGCCGGCATGCTGCGGGCCCTGGGCACCCGGTTCCTGGTGCGCCAGCGGCTGGACCGCATCCAGCTCGCCGTGTACGCCGGCGCGGTCGAAGTCAGCCCCCGAGAAGGCAGTGCCCGGGTCCTGAAGGAAGGCTGGCAGAGCCAGTTCGACGCCCACGGCATGACCGAGCCCCAGCGTGCCGAGGCGGACCGCGCCGGTTGGCTGGACGGCGTACTGGTGGCCAGGGACATGCGCCTGGACGAGTTCGTCGCCGAATTCGACCGCCAGCGCCACGGCGTGCTGCGCTGCGACCCGGCGGTGGCCGGGTTGCGCATCTCCGGGGTGTTTCCCCTGGACGACAGCGAGCGTGCCCTGGCTGCCGTGGCCCGCACCTTGCCGGTCCGGGTGGTGTACCGCACCCGCTGGTGGGTGACCCTGGCCCCTGCCAGCGCCTGAGTACCTGGCTGGCTGAAAATAATTCTCATGAAGTTCTGCAGGTTTTCCGAACTCGTTCGGCCTCCCTTCGCATCCCCATTCTTCATGGCTTTCGAAGGACCCAACATGGCCGTTCAACGCTCCCCGGAATCCCTTGCCCGCGCCGTGCGCGCGGCCCTGCTCAGCCTCAGCCTGCCGCTGGCGGCATTGCCCACCCTGGCGCTCGCTGCCCCGGTCGCCCAGGAGTACCGGGTCCCCGCCGGTTCGCTGGACAGCGCCCTCAATGCCTTCGCCCGCCAGGCCGGCGTACTGCTGAGCTTCGATCCGGCGCTGACCGCAGGCCGGCGCAGTTCTGGCCTGCAGGGGCGCTATCCGGTGGAGCAGGGTTTCGCCCAACTGCTGGCCGGCTCCGGCCTGCGTGCCCACCAGATGGCCGATGGCGGCTATCGCCTGGAGCCGGCTCCGTCCGACGACGGGCAACTGGAGCTGGACAGCCTGAACATCACCGGCAGCTCCGTGGGCGACACCGCCGTCGGCCCGGTGGGCGGCTATGTGGCCAAACGCACCCGCACCGGCACCAAGACCGACGCCTCGATCCTCGAAACCCCGCAGTCCATCACCGTGATCAGCCGCGAGCAGATGCAGGCCCGCGGCGTCGCCACGGTGGAGGAGGCCCTGCGCTACAGCCCCAGCGTCAGCACCCCCTACGGCTACGACCCGCGCTACGACTGGATGAGCCTGCGCGGCTTCGACGCCAAGGGCTCCACCTACCGTGATGGCCTGATGCTCAACCGCAGCACCTACGGCCTGGCCCGCCCGGACGCCTACCTGCTGGAGCGCGTGGAAGTGCTGCGCGGCCCGGCTTCGGTGCTCTATGGCCAGAGCGAGCCCGGCGGCATCGTCAACCTGGTGAGCAAGCGCGCCCCGGACACCCCGCTGCACGAAGTGCGCGTGCGCGCCGGCAGTGATGACCTGGGCGAGCTGGCCGGGGATTTCGGCGGCCCCCTCGATGACCAGGGCCAACTGCTCTACCGCGTCACCTTCCTCGGCAATGACGCCAATGGCCAGGTGGACAAGACTGGCAACCAGCGCCAGGCCCTGGCCCCGACCCTCACCTGGCGCCCCAGCGACGACACCGAGCTGACGCTGTTCGGCATGTACCAGAAGGACGAGGGCGACTTCGCCTTCAGCCGCCGCTTCTCCCCGGTGCTGATGAGCGCCTTCCGCCTGCCGGCCAACCGCGACGACGATTTCTACGAGGGGGAACCGGGCTTCAACCGCTTCTACCGCGCCTACACCTCCTTCGGCTACGAGCTGTCCCACCGCCTGAACGACAGCTGGACCTTGCGGCAGAACCTGCGCTACGAGCGGATGAACTTCGACTACCGCTACCTCAACAACAGCGGCGTCTCCTTCGCCGGTACCACCCTGTCGCGCACCGCCAACGACAAGGACGAGCAGTTCGACGGCTGGACGGTGGACAACCAGGCCCAGGTGAACTTCGACACCGGCCCGCTGGCCCATACCCTGCTGATGGGCCTGGACTGGCGCCGCGTCTCGGCCCACGAGATCAGCCGCTTCGGCAGTGCCCCCAGCCTGAACCTGCTCAACCCGGTGTATGGCCAGACGGTGCCGTGGCCGGCCAAGGATGCCGACAACGACATCACCCGGCGCCAGACCGGTTTCTACGCCCAGGACCAGATCGCCTTCGACGACCATTGGCACCTGCTGCTGGGGGGGCGCTACGACCTCGCCCGTAGCGAGACCGAGAGCAACCTCAACGGCTCGCGCACCAGCCGTGACGACGAAGCCTTCACGGGCCGTGTCGGCCTGGTCTACGTCGCCGACAACGGCCTGGCGCCCTATGTCAGCTACAGCGAATCCTTCAACCCCAGCACCTCCAGCGACCCGCTCAGCGGCCGGCCCTTCGACCCGGAAACCGGCAAGCAGTACGAGGTGGGCATCAAGTTCCAGCCCGAGGGCGCCCGCAGCTTCGTCAGCCTGGCGCTGTTCGACATCACCAAGCAGAACGTCGTCAGCACTAACCCCAACAACCCCAACGAGCGTCGCCAGGTCGGCGAGGTGCGCAGCAAGGGCCTGGAGATCGAGGCCCTGGCCAACCTGGCCGACGGCCTCGACCTGACCGCCAGCTACAGCCGCACCAATGCGCGCATCCAGAAGAGCGTCAACGCCTGGGAAGAGGGCGCGCGCCTGCAATTCGTGCCCCGCGAGCAGGCCGGCCTGTGGCTGGACTACACCCTCCAGGGCGGCCCCCTGGCGGGCTTCGGCGTCGGGGGTGGCGCACGCTACATCGGCGAGACCTCCTTCACCGGGCAGAACCCCTTCTTCGGGCTGTACGGCCCCCGCGTGCTCGAAGTGGAAACCGGTGGCTACACCCTGTTCGACGCCAGCATCCACTACCAGCTCGACGGGCTGCGCCTGGCCCTCAACGCCAGCAACCTCGCGGACAAGGAGTACGCCAGCTCCTGCGACGCCCAGGCCTGCTACTACGGCTACGGTCGCACCCTGACCGCCAGCGCCACCTACAACTGGTAACCCCATGAAAGGAACGACGTGAGCAACGCCACCCCCTCCACGCGCCGGGCCGTCGCCTCGCGCGTGCTGGCGGCGGTGATCGGTGGATACGCGGTGGCCTACCTGGCCACCGCCTTCCTCACCGTCCACCTGCCGCTGGCCCGTGCCGACCGTGTCACCTTCGCCAGCCTGGGCTGCTTCGCGGTGTACACGGCGGCGATCCTCTATGCCTTTGGTGCCCGCTCGGCCTGGCGTGCCTGGCTGGTGCTGGCGAGTCTGGCCCTGCTGCTGGCCCTCGCGGCCTACCTGCCCGGTGACTACGGAGTGCGTCCATGAGCCTGCGACAATCCATGGCCGGCCTGCACACCTGGGGCGGCCTGCTGCCGTCCTGGCTGCTGTTCGTCATCCTCTTCGGCGGCAGCCTCGCCTGCTTCGACAAGGAACTGGAGCGCTGGATGCGCCCCACGCTGCAGGTGCCGGGCGAACAGGCACTCTCCCTCGACCGGGTGCGCGAACTGCTGCTGGCCCAGGCCCCTGATGCCCATGCCCTCTGGATGCGCCCGCCGAGCGAGCGCGAGCCATTCTGGTGGGCCGGCTACGAGCCGGCGGACGAAAGCGAGATCCGCCGCTTCGCCCTCGACCCGGCCACGGGCGAGGTGCTGCCGGACACCCTCGGCGGTCGCTTCTGGTTCACCCTGCACTACGACCTCCACGCCGGCATGATCGGGCTGTACATCGTCGGCCTGGCCGGCCTGTTCATGCTGGTGGCGCTGGTCAGCGGCATCATCATCCACCGGCGCTTCTTCAAGGACTTCTTCACCCTGCGGCCCAAGGCCAACGGCCAGCGCGCCTGGCTCGACGCCCACAACCTGTTCGGCGTGCTCGGGCTGCCGTTTCACCTGCTGATCGCCTACACCGGGCTGGTCATCTTCGTCGTCTACTACATGCCGGCCGGTATCCAGCGCGCCTATGGCGGCGACGCCAAGGCCTTCTTCGGTGACGTGCTGGGCCGCTACGAACGCGAAGCGGTGCAGCGCCCCGCCCCGCCGCCGGTGTCCCTCGATGGCCTGCTGGCGGATGCGCGACAGCGCTGGGGCGGCGGCGAGCCGGGTTGGATCAGCGTCCACCACCCCGCTGACGAGGCCGCCGTGGTGGACATCCGCCGCAGCGATGCACGGCGGGTGGCGGGCTTCCAGTGGACCCTCTCCTACGACGCCGGCAGCGGCGAGCTGCTGCACGAGCAGAAGCCCTACCTGGCCGGTTATCGCAGCTACACCTGGCTCAGCAACCTGCACATGGCCCAGTTCGGCGGGCAGATCGTCCGCGCCCTGTACCTGCTCCTGGGGCTGATGGGCTGCGCCATGGTGGTGGGCGGCCTGCAGGTGTGGCTGGCCAAGCGCGAGGCACGCGGCAGCCGGGGCATCGGCCTGGTGCGTGCGCTGAACGGTGCGGTGATCGGTGGCCTGCCCATCGCCAGCCTGGCGCTGCTCTGCGGCAATCGCCTGATTCCTGCCGACCTGGCCGAGCGTGCCAGCGCGGAGGCCAGCGTCTTCGTCGGTGCCTGGCTGCTGGTAGCGGTCTGGGCGGTGCTGCGACGCAACAGCGGCCGGGTGGCGCGCGACCTGCTCGCCGTCTTCGCCCTGCTGGCCCTCGGGCTGCCGCTGCTCAATGCCTTCACCGGTGACCAGGCCAGCCTGCTGGCCACCGTCGGCCGCGGCGACTGGGCGCTGGCGGGCATCGACCTGAGCCTGCTCGGCTGCGGGCTGCTCTGCGCGGCGCTGGCCTGGCGCACGGCAAGCGAGCGCCGGGCTTCCGAGCCGTATCGGCAGCAGACAGGGGAGCGCGCGTGATGTTGCTTGGATTCGCGTTCTGCTACCTGGCCATGACGGTGCTGAGCCTGGCCATGGCCCGCCACCACAAGGCGCTGTTCCAGGGGGCGCTGTCCCAGGCGCGGGCGCGCCTGCTGCGCGGCGTCGCGGTGCTCGCTTTCGGCGTCGGCCTGGTGCTGGCGGTGAGTGACCAGGGCGGCGAGATCGGCACCATCCTCTGGCTCTGCCAAGTGATGCTCGCCGGCCTGCTGGTGGCGGCCCTGCTGGCCTGGCGCGGTCGTTGGGTGCTGCCGGCAGCCGTCCTGCTGCCGTTGGGGAGTGGGGTGCTGGCGCTGCTTTGATGCTTCGCCGCAGGCGGGCCTGCGGCCCGCCGGGCGACTGAAGTCGCCCCTACAGGGATGGCGCGGTGGGCAGATGCTTGGCCCACGCAGAGGTTGTCGCTGCGCGGGGTGGATGGCGCTCTTTCCATCCACCAAGGGCGTTCGCCGTGAGCCCACAGGGTGGACCGAGGGGCGATGTAGCCCGGGCTTCAGCCCGGGGACGGGGCCAGGCGGCTCAGAACTCGACGCTGTAGCTCAGGCTGTAGGTGCGGCCACGGCCGTGGTAGTCGAACAGGTCGGCGGTGGCGTTGGTGCCGTAGAACACCTGGGCGCGCTGGCCCCAGACGGTGGTGTAGTCCTTGTCCAGCAGGTTCTGGATGCCGAAGTTGAGGGTGCCCACCGGCAGGGCCTGGCTGCCCAGCAGGTCGAAGGTGGTGTAGCCGTCGATCCTGTGGTCGTTGCCGTCGAAGGTGCCGTTGGCCTGGACGTTGCCGTCGTCGCTGAGGTTGAAGCTGCGCACGGCCTGCAGGCGCAGGCTGGTCTCGCCGTCCTGCCAGCCGGCGAAGGCGGTGAGCTTGGACGGGCTGGCGGCGGTGACGTCCTGCTTCTGCCAACGGTCCGCGATCTTCTGCTGGGAGCGGATGGCCAGGGCGCTGGCGCCGATCTGCCAGTTGTCGTCCAGCCAGTAGGTGGCCTGGCCTTCGAGGCCGTAGTTGCGCTTCTTGTTGCTCAGCTGTTCCACCAGCAGGGTGGTGCGGTTGTAGGTGATGCTCTTGTCCGACCAGGCGTAGAAGGCCGCCAGCTGGGCGTCCAGGCCGTCGGCGTAGTGGCGCCAGCCGAGTTCCACCTGCTTGGTCTTGATGCCATCGAGGGCGGAGTCCTCGACGTTGACGTGGCGGCCCAGGCTCCAGTGGTTGCCCACCCGGGTGTAGCTGCCCTGGCCGTAGTACTTGGCCGGGTCGGGCAGCTCGAAGCCCTCGGAGTAGTTGGCCCAGACCTGTTGTGCCTTGCTCAGCTTGTAGACGGCGCCGACGTTGTAGAGGTCCACCTGGTAGTCCTTCGAGCCGCCGGGTACGGCGTCGGCGCTGGTGCCGTTGCCCTTGCTGATCTGGATCTGCTGGGCGGCGGCGACGAAGGAGCCGACGTCGTTGCCGATGCGCTGGTGGCGCACGCCGGCGGACAGGGTCAGGTCGTCGGTGGCCTTCCAGCTGGCCTGGGCGAACAGCGACTTGCTGTCGGTGTCGATGCCCGGGTAGCGGCCGACGCGGGCGTACTCGTCGGCCACCAGCCCGCCGGTGTTGGCGGCGGTGTTGAGGTTGAACAGCGCCTGGTCGGAATCGAAGCTCTCCCACTCGAAGTCGGCGCCGTAGGTCAGGCTGACGCGGTCCCATTCCTTGACCAGCACGGACTTGAGGCCGAAGTAGTCGGTGTCCTGCTGCGAGGCGGAGTAGTAGGAGCGGTTGGTGTCGATGGCGCCGTTGGTGAAGGTGATGGAGGGGTAGGGCTGGAAGGCCATCTCCTCGCTGCGGTAGTAGGCCTGCAGGTAGAAGTCGTGGCCGAGCACTTCCGGCACGTGCCAGGTGGCGTTGAACTGCTGGCGCTCGGTGTGCGGTTCGCGGTCGAAGCTGGCGCCGCCTTGCACCTCGAAGGGGGACTGGCCGCGCAGGCCCTGGAAGTCGCGCCCCAGGTTCACGCCCTTCTTGCCGTCGTAGCCGGAGTCGTACCACTGCATGCCCAGGTTCAGGGTCTGGCCGTTGTCGAAGGCGAAGTCCAGGCTGCCCATCACGTCCACCGCCTGGTTGTACTGCAGGTCGGTCTGGGTGATGTCGAGCATCACCTGGTCGCCGTTGCCGTCGTAGGCGGCGCCGTTCTTCTGGTAGGCCACCGAGACGCGGCCCTTGACCTGCTCGCTGCCGCCGCTGACCGACTGGGCCACGCGCCAGTCGTGGTCCTGGTGGGTCTCGAAGCCGCTGCGCACGCCGATTTCGCTGGTGAAGCGCGCCTCGCCCGCCTCGGCGCGCTTGGTGACGATATTGATGATGCCGCCGGTGGCGCCGCCGCCGTATACGGCACTTGCACCGGAGAGCACTTCGATGCGCTCGATGTTGAACGGGTCGATGGAGTCGAACTGGCGGCTGATGCCCCGGGAGCTGTTCAGCGAGACGCCGTCGATCATCACCAGGGCGCTGCGGCCGCGCATGTTCTGGCCGTAGTTGGTGCGGCCCTGGGGGCCGATGTCCAGGCCCGGGATCAGTTGGCCGAGGGCTTCCTTGAGGGGGACGCCGCCCTTGGTCTGTTCCTGCAGCTGGTGGCTGTCGATCACCCAGACGGTGCCCGGCAGCTCGCTGATGCTCACCGGTGCACGGGAGCCGACCACCACCTGGCGGTCGATCTCCAGGGCCAGGCTGTCGTCGGCATTGCGCAGGCTGAAGCCACCGTCGCTGGCTTCGGCACGCAGGCCACTGCCCGCCAGCAGGCGGTCGAGACCTTCGGCCACGCCGAACTCGCCCTTCAGACCCTGGGTGCTGCGGCCCTGGGTCATTTCCGGGCTGAAGGCCAGCAGCACGCCGGCTTCGCGGCCGAAGCGGTTGAGCGCGGGCTCCAGGGCGCCGGCCGGGATGTCGAAGGCCTGGCGCTGGTCGGCACCGATCACCGCATCCTGAGCGCTGGCGACGGTGGGCAGCCCGGCGGCGGCCAGGCTCAGGCCCAGCAGCAGCGGTTGCAGGGCGCGGGCCAGGGGCGTGCGGGTGAAGCGGCGGAGGGTCGGGTCGGCGTTCATGGCGGCACTCGTCGAGAGAGGGAAAGGGGTTCTGCCTTCCCTGTCACGCGAGGCCGGGAAAAAGGTTCAGGTCGGTGGAAATTTTTTTCACAGGGCCGATGCGCGGCTCAGGAGGCGGCCCTGGGGTGCACGCTGATCCAGTAGCGGGTGACACTGCGCACCTCCACCGGCAGGGTGCGCGGCAGCAGGGCGAGGATGCGGTCGGTGTGGTCCAGCGGGTAGGTGCCGGAGAGGCGCAGGTCGGCGATGGCCGGGTCGCAGCCGATGCGCCCGTGGCGATAGCGGCCGAGTTCGGCGAGGAAGTCGCCCAGGCGCATGGAACTGGCCACCAGCATGCCGTTGATCCAGGCCACGCTGTTCTCGTCCACCGCCTGGGCCGCCCCGCTGCCACGGGCGTCGAGGTCCAGGCGCTGGCCGGGGTGCAGCGCCAGGCGCTGGCCATGGCTGAACACCTGGGCATCGCCGGCGAACAGGCTGACCTGGCTGCGGCTGTCCTGCAGGCGCACGGCGAGGCGACCGCCGTTGAGCAGGACCAGCCCCTGGGGCGTTTCTACCCGCAGCGGGCGCGCCTCGTCCACCGCGTTCACCAGCATTTCCCCCTGGCGCAGGTGCAGCAGGCGCTGGCGGGCGTCGAAGCGGATGTCCAGCGCGCTGTCGGTGTTCAGCGACAGGGTCGAGCCATCGTCCAGGGTCAGGTGGCGGCGCTCGCCCACGGCGGTGCTCTGGTCGGCGCGCAGGGCCAGCAGTGGCTCGCTGTCCCGCATCGCCAGGGCGCCACCACCGGCGATGACCAGCAGGGTGAGCAGCTTCAGGGCCTCGCGCCGGCCGCGTGAGGCTGGGGCATCCAGCGCGGCGAGGGCGGTGGGCGTGTTCAACCCGCGCAGGCCCCGGTTGACCGATTCGATGCGCTGCCAGGCGCGCTCGTGCTCCGGGTCGGCGGCGCGCCAGCGTTGCCAGTCCTCCTCGCGCTGGCGCGAAGGCGTGCCGTCCTGCAGCTCCACCAGCCACTGCACCGCCTGGGCGGCGACGGCGGGGGCGATGCGTGGCTCGCCGCTCTTGCGCAGGGCCATCAGAGGCACTCCGCGAAGTAGCAGCGCTCGGCGGCCTTGGCCATGTAGCGCTTGACGCTGGAGAGGGAGAGGCCGAGCTGCTCGGCGATCTCGGCGTAGGTGCAGCCGTCCACCTGGGCCAGCAGGAAGACTTTCTTGGCCTGGGGCGGCAGGCCGTCCAGCAGGCGGTCCAGCTCCACCAGGGTCTCCAGGATGATGGCGCGGGCTTCCTCGCTGGGGGCCTCGTCCTCCGGCAGCGCGGCGAGGGCCAGCAGGTAGGCGCGCTCGATGTCCTGGCGGCGGTAGTGGTTGGCCAGCACGCGCTTGGCGAGGGTGGTGAGGAAGGCTCGGGGTTCGAGGATGCGATGCGCCTCGCGCCCCAGCAGCACCTTGAGGAAGGTGTCCTGGGCCAGGTCGGCAGCACTCTGCGGGCAGCCGAGCTTGCGTTGCAGCCAGTGCCGGAGCCAGCCGCTGTGGTCGCTGTAGAGCTTGTGCAACGCCTGCTCGGGGGCTGCCGGGCTGTGGGTCAAGGAAGGCTCCGGGAAGGTTCGGACAGCGATTAAATAGGAATGCTTCGCATTCTATTTGTGCCGAGGGGCGTTGCGCAATGCGCTGGGCCATCCGCAGCGAGGCCTCATCCTTCCAGAGGGTGTCGCGGAGCCCGCGTGGGAGCGGTTTCAACCGCGATGGCGCATGCAGCCGTAGCCCGGACTTCAGTCCGGGGTTGCCAGGGGGGCCGGTCCCGGGCTGAAGCCCGGGCTACGGTGCTGTGTGGCCGGCGGCTGCGGCGGTGGGCTGAAGCGGAACGCCGCCCGGCCCACCTTACGGCCCCGGTACGGCTTTTCCGTGGGAGCGGTTTCAACCGCGATAGCGCTTGCAGCCGTAGCCCGGACTTCAGTCCGGGGTTGCCGAGGGCCGGTCCCGGGCTACGGGGATTCAGCTCATGGCCGCGCGGTATTCGCCGGGTGTGCCGCCGAGTGCGCGGCGGAAGCGGTTGCTGAAGTGGCTGGCGCTGGAGAAGCCGCAGGCGAGGGCGACGTCGCCCAGGGGCAGGGGGGTGCGGGCCAGCAGGTGGCGGGCGTGGGCCAGGCGGCGGGCGAGGACGTACTGGTGCGGCGGCAGGCCGAAGCTTTCGCGGAACATCCGCGCGAAGTGGTACTCCGAGAGCGCCGAGAAGGCCGCCAGCTCGCCCAGGCTCAAGGGCTCGGCCAGGTGCTCTTCGATGTAGGCCATCAGCCGCTTGCGCAGGGCCGGGGCGAGGCCGCCCTTGAGCTGCGGGCCCTGGCGCAACCCCACCTGGGTGAGCAGGGCGTGGTTGAGCATCTCGTGGGCGAGGCTGGTGGTGAGCAGGCGCTCCCCCGGTTCGTGCCAGTCCAGCTGGACCAGGCGCTGGAAGCGGAGGACCTGCTCGGGGTCGTCGAGGAAGGTCGCTTCGCGCATCTCCAGCTCGCGGGGTTCGCGGTCCAGCAGGGTGACAGCGGCGTGGGCGAACTGCTCCGGCGGGATGTACAGGTGGGCGAGGCGGATCTCGCCGTTGACCACCCAGGACGAGTCGTGCCCCGCCGGCATGATGCACAGCTTGCCCGGTGCGCCCTTGGTGTCGGGGCGTTCGCGGCGGAAGGTGCCGGTGCCGCCGGCCAGGTAGCAGGACAGGGTGTGGTGGCTCGGCCCTTCGTAGTCGCGGGCGTCGTGGTGGTTGCTCCACTGCGCGGCGGCCAGGCCGTCGCCCAGCTCGGTGCAACGCTCCAGGCGGGCGTTGGGCGAACTGGCCATCGACTGGAAGACCTGGTGGTGCAGCAGTGGCGACATGGACAAAGCCTCCGTGGGACGAACGCCATGCTAGCGCGGGCGTGGCGTGCGAGGCAGCGGGGCGCGGTGGATAAGCGCAAGTTTTTGCAAGCCGGCCGACGGGCTGCGCGGGAGACTGGCCACTCGACGCACCACCGGAAGACCGCCATGAACCTCTCGCTGTACCTGCTCACCGTGCTCATCTGGGGCACCACCTGGATCGCCATCAAGCTGCAGATGGGCGAGGTGGCCATCCCCGTGTCCATTGCCTACCGATTCGCCCTGGCGGCCGTGGTGCTGTTCGCCATCCTGCTGCTCAGCCGTCGCCTGCAGAAGCTCGACGGCCGCGCGCAGGCGATCTGCCTGGCCCAGGGGCTGTGCCTGTTCTGCGTCAACTTCATGTGCTTCTACACCGCCAGCCAGTGGATCCCCAGCGGGTTGATCGCCGTGGTGTTCTCCACCGCCACCCTGTGGAACGCGCTGAATGCGCGGGTGTTCTTCGGCCAGCGCATCGCTGCCAACGTGCTGGCCGGCGGCGCCCTGGGCCTGGCCGGGCTGGCGCTGCTGTTCTGGCCCGAGCTGGCCGGCCACCAGGCCAGCCGCGAAACCTGGCTGGGCCTCGGCCTGGCGCTGCTGGGCACGCTGTGCTTCTCCGCCGGCAACATGCTTTCCAGCCTGCAGCAGAAGGCCGGCTACCGGCCGCTGACCACCAACGCCTGGGGCATGTTCTACGGCGCCTCGCTGCTGACCCTGTGGTGCCTGGCCAGCGGCACGCCCTTCACCCTGGACCTGAGCCCGCGCTACCTCGGCTCGTTGCTGTACCTGGCGATCCCCGGTTCGGTGATCGGTTTCACCGCCTACCTGACCCTGGTGGGGCGCATGGGGCCGGAGCGCGCGGCCTACTGCACGGTGCTGTTCCCGGTGGTGGCGCTGAACATCTCGGCCTTCGCCGAGGGCTATGCCTGGACCGCCCCGGCGCTGCTCGGCCTGGTGCTGGTGATGGCCGGCAACCTGCTGGTGTTCCGCAAGCCTAAAGCGCCGGTGGCCGCCGCGCCCCTGGGGAGCCGCGCATGAGCCAGCGCGTGGTGCGCAGCCGCGACTTCAATGCCGAGCGCGCCTGGGGCGCGCTGGACATCGCCAACCTCGACGGCACCACGGTGCGCCTGCACTGGACCGACCAGCCGTACATCTGGCACGTCAACGACGGCAGCGAAGTCTTCGTGGTGCTCGATGGCGAGGTGGAGATGCGCTACCGCGAGGGCGGCGAGGAGCACGCGGTGCTGCTGGGCGTGGGCGACCTGTTCCACGCCGGCCCCGGTTGCGAGCACGTGGCCCACCCCCGTGGGGCGGCGCGCATCCTGGTGGTGGAGCGCGAGGGCAGCGTCTAGCGGCGCAGCGCCCGTGCCAGCACACCGGGCGTGTAGCCGTAGGCACGGGTGAAATGGCGGTTGAGGTGGCTCTGGTCGGCGAAGCCGCAGGCGAGGGCGGCCTGCACCGGCGCCTCGCCGGCCAGCAACTGGCGGTGGGCTTTCTGCAACTGGCGTTGCAGGCGATAGGCGTGGGGCGGCAGGGCGGTGGCGGCCTTGAAGGCGCGCAGGAAGTGATGGGGGCTGACGCCGGCATCCCGCGCCAGTTCGCTGAGGCTGACCCCTTCCTCCGGCGCTTCGTCCAGGCGCCGGATGGCCCGGGCCACGGCGCCCGTGGGCAGGCGCGGCGGGTCGGCGCGACGTGCCTCCAGCAGCGCCCCCAGCACCTGCAGCAGTTCCTGCTCGGCCACCTCCCACCAGGGCTCGTCGGCCGGCCCGGTGAGGGCCGCGTGCAAGGTGAGGAAGGCCTGTCGCGTGGCGCTGCAGGGCAGCACCGGGTGGGCCAGCTCGACGCCGGGGCTCTGGTCGAGCAGCCCGGCCGCGCGGGCGATCAGGGCGCTGTCGAAATACAGCATGCGCCAGCTGCGCGGGCCGTCCGCCACGGGGCGGCCGTCGTGCACTTCGTTGGGGTTCACCGAGATCAGGCTGCCCGGTTCGGCGCGCACCTCGCCGCGGCCGCTGGCGGAGTCCTGGGCCCCGTGGAGGATGACGCCGATGCCGAAGCCGTCGTGGGTGTGACGGCCGAAGGCGCGTTGCGAGGTGGCTTCCACGGCCAGCACGCCGGCCAGGCGGCTGGGCTGGATGTCGAAGGCTTCGGTGTGCGTCCCGCCGGCCATGTGCGGCTCCCGGTCGTGTGCGAGGCCGCAGTATAGCCAGGGTGGGCACGGGCCCTGGCAGATCAATTTCGTTCAAGAACCGAGGCGGCGGATGCGCCTGAATGGGGCCTCGCAATCCAGCGAGAGGCTATTCGGGAGGTTGGGGTGTCGAGACGTGCGCAAGGCTATCTGCTGCTGTCACTGGCGATGATGACGGTGGGCACCACGGTCATCGCTTCCAAGGTTCTGGCGGGCAGCGTGCCGCCGTTCCAGGCCACCGCGCTGCGCTTCGCCCTGGCCCTGCCGGTGATGCTGTGGCTGCTGCGGCGCCAGGGCGCAGCGTGGCCGCGCCTGGGGGCGGGGGACCGCGTGTTGCTGGTGCTCCAGGCCGCCGCTGGCAGCGTGGGCTACACGGTGCTGCTGGTGATGGGCCTGGCCCACCTGCCGGCGGCGGATGCGGGGGTGATCATCGGCACCTTGCCGGCGGTGTCCGCGCTGTTCTCGGTGCTGGTACTGGGGGAGCGGCCGGGGCTGCGCCAGGTGGCCAGCGTGGCCTTGGCGACCCTGGGGGTGATGGCGGTGGCCTGGAAGGCTAGCGGGCCGGGCAGCGGGTTCGGGATGCTCTGCGTGTTCGGCGCGGTGCTGTGCGAGAGCGCATTCATCCTGCTCAACAAGCGCATGCGCCAGCCGCTGGGCGCGGTGCAGCAGGCCACGGCCATGGTCGTCCTCGGGCTGCTGGTGTCGGCGCCGGCGGCCCTGCTGGAGGGGCCGTTGGCCTGGCCTTCACCGGCATCCCTGGGGGCGCTGGCGTGGTACGCCTGGGTGCCGACGGCGGCGGGCTTCCTGCTCTGGTACGCCGGCTCGTCGCGGGTCAGCGGCGGGGAGGCGGCCACCTTCACGGCGGTGGCCCCGCTTACGGCAGTGGCGCTGGCGGCCGGGCTGCTGGGGGAGCCGCTGGGGCTGTCCCAGGGGCTGGGG
>NZ_JYFT01000059.1:0-21671 GCF_000931385.1 Pseudomonas sp. FeS53a | reverse complement strand
GCCTAGCGGCCTGCCGGGACCTGATACCGGTCTGCCAAACTCGCGCGGTCTGCCCTCCTGCTCCCATCAACGTCCGGCGATACAGTCATCTCGTCACGGCGGATCGCATGGGGTTGGCGAGCCGGCTAGTAGGGGCCGGCAGACCCGAAGGTCTCCCCATGCGATCCGCCGTGACGAGATGACTGTATCGCCGGACGTTGATGGGAGCAGGAGGGCAGACCGCGCGAGTTTGGCAGACCGGTATCAGGTCCCGGCAGGCCGCTAGGCCTCCTCGCGCGGTCTGCCGACACGGAGTCTGCCTCGTAGTCGGCAGTGGTGCGTGTATTGAGTGGCCTGGCGAGTGGTGGGACCTGTCGTATTCGGTCTGGTGGCGATTACCCAGGCCCAGTAATGCGTGCTGACGATCCGCAGTGGTGCTGTATAGAATCGCCCGCCGCGTTATGCCTGAAACGGTACGACGTTCCGTTATCCGATACGTCAGCCTTTGATTGGCTGATCCAGTACAAGCAAGGAGTCGCTATGTCATCCCATTTCAAGCAAGTTTCCATGATCGTTTTTCTGGTAGGACTTTCGTTGTCGGCAGATGCCGCCGAGAGAGCCTCGAGGGGCTCGCCATGGGTCAGTTTGTTTTTCACATTCGGCCCCCTGATGCTCATGTTGGTTTGTATGCCGCTGGTTCTGCGGATCGCCATGCAGCGAACGCGTAACCTGGCTCAGCGAACTGCCGAGGCCAATGAGCGCATTGCCAGGAGCCTCGAAGAACTTGTGGAGCTGATGCGGAAAAATGGAAAGGCTGATCACTGATAACGACTCTTTTTAAGCAAGGAGGCTGCATGTCTAGCAACGACTTCACTATCACGTGTCTGGCTGATGAACAGGAGTCTTTGGTTCCTCTTCACCACGTATTTCGTCATGCGTGCGAAACCGAAGAGTGGCCGAGTGATCTACAGCATCTGGCTGACGATTGGTCTCCCGCATGGGTTAACGATGTCCAGTGGAGAGGAAACTCGCTGCATCTGCTCATTCAGGGTTCCTCGGGAAGCATGTTCGAGTCTTGGCATGCCGCTGCATTGCACGCCAGGGGAGCGAAGTATGTACGGGTTCGCATTTATCACGGACAAACAGACGATGTGAGCGAGCTTTTCTACCGTGCCGGGGAACCCATTTCCAGAAGGCAATTTCCCGCAGTTCAAATGTCTGAACGCGAGGAAATTCAAAGCCTGGTTCTTGATGGTGAAGATGTACGTTTGGCTACGCGTATCAAGGCAGGCGCCAGTCTGGATATAGAGGTCGATGGCCAGCCGCTGATTCTGAAACTTCTGGAATACGGACTGGAGAAGTCGATCAAGGCCGCATTGGCACGGGGGATTGATCTATCCCCATGCTTGGTTGACTTATGCGAGTTCGCGCGACTGATTGTTATCTATGGTGGTAAGCAGCGAGCCTCAATCTTGCGTTCTTTGCTGGACTTGACGCCCACGGGTGCGGCTTTGCTTTGGCAGGACGAAGACTTCATGGCGCGTGCTGCCGGTTATCTGGAACTGCTGGAGTTGCTGATCGAGCACGGTGCTGATGTGAACGCATCGATATCTGAGCAAGGTTCACTACTGTTCGACAGCGACCGGTATTTCGGCAGTCAGCCACGAATATTGGCGTTCCTGCGGAAACATAACGCACAGTCCATACCGCCGGCGGCAGATCAATAGAAGCTCCGTCTGCAGTGAGTACGACCTTTGGAACACGCTCTTTTGCTATTTCTGGTTTCGCCATACAAGGCGAAACAGGTGACATCAGTAGCGGTCTGTCAGACCTCTGAAAGCACGAGAGCAGCCAAAGAAAAGGGCCCTTCCGGGCCCTTTCTTTTTCACTTGGAGAGAAAGCGCATCCCTTCCTCCAGCCCCTGCAGGGTGAGGGGGAACATCTGGTCGTTGATCAGCTCCCGCACCAGCCCGGTGGAGGCGGTGTAGTTCCAGGTGTCCTTGGGGTAGGGGTTGATCCAGATGAGCTTCTTGTACTTCTCCATGAAGCGCTTCATCCACACATAGCCCGGCTCTTCGTTCCAGTGCTCGACGCTGCCGCCGGCCTGGGTGATCTCGTAGGGGGCCATGGCGGCGTCGCCGACGAACACCACCTTGTAGTCGGCGCCGTACTTGTGCAGCAGGTCCTGGGTGGAGGTGCGCTCGGAGGTGCGGCGCAGGTTGTTCTTCCACACCGACTCGTAGACGAAGTTGTGGAAGTAGAAGTACTCCAGGTGCTTGAACTCGGTCTTGCAGGCGGAGAACAGCTCTTCGCAGACCTTCACGTGGGCGTCCATGGAGCCGCCGATGTCCAGCAGCAGCAGGAGCTTCACGGTGTTGCGCCGTTCGGGGCGCATCTGGATGTTGAGCAGGCCGGCATCGCGGGCGGTGTGGTCGATAGTGCCGTCCAGGTCCAGCTCTTCCGCTGCGCCTTCGCGGGCGAACTTGCGCAGGCGGCGCAGGGCAACCTTGATGTTGCGGGTGCCCAGTTCCACCTGGTCGTCGAGGTTCTTGTACTCGCGCTGGTCCCAGACCTTGGCGGCCTTGCCCTGGCGCTTGCCGGCGTCGCCGACGCGGATGCCCTCGGGGTTGAAGCCGCCGGAGCCGAAGGGGCTGGTGCCGCCGGTGCCGATCCACTTGTTGCCGCCGGCGTGGCGTTCCTTCTGTTCTTCCAGGCGTTTCTTGAACTCTTCGATGAGCTTGTCGAGCCCGCCGAGGGACTGGATCTGCGCGCGCTCTTCGTCGGTGAGCAGGCGCTCGAACTCCTTGCGCAGCCACTCTTCGG
Organism: Pseudomonas sp. FeS53a; assembly: GCF_000931385.1. Lineage (NCBI taxonomy): Bacteria > Pseudomonadati > Pseudomonadota > Gammaproteobacteria > Pseudomonadales > Pseudomonadaceae > Pseudomonas > Pseudomonas sp. FeS53a. The sequence continues at coordinate 18,869 of NZ_JYFT01000059.1, read as the reverse complement.
GGATCAGCGCCTCGATGTGCTCGTTGAGATTCTCCAGGCCCTTGAAGTAGGCGGAGAACGCGCGGTCGAACTTGTCGAAGTGGCGTTCGTCCTTCACCAGCACGGTGCGGGCGAGGTAGTAGAACTCGTCCATGTCGGCGAAGACGACGTTGTGCTTGAGCGCGTTGATCAGGTCCAGCAGTTCGCGAACCGAGACCGGCACCTTGGCGGCGCGCATTTCGTTGAACAGGTTGAGCAGCATGGCTGCACCCTCTTGCTAGCGGTGGGGCCTCAGGAACGGGATTCCTGGGGCAGGCCGTCGGCGATGGCGTACCAGTCGGCCTTGGATTCTGTGTAGATGTGCTTCTGCGGGACGTCACCCAGGGGCGAGTCCAGGGTGCCCAGGGCCACCGAGACCCACTTGGGGTGCGGGTGGTCGGCGAACCATTGCAGGTTGCTGCCGCACTGGCGGCAGAAGGTCCGGGTCACGTGGGGGGAGGAGTGGAACGCGGCCACCTGGCCCTGCCCTGCGGTGAAGCGGAAGTGCTCGCGCCGCACGTTGCCGTAGCTGGCGAAGGCCGCGCCGTGGCCCTTGCGGCACTGGCCGCAATGGCAATGGGTGGCTGATTCGATGGGCGCGTCGATCTGGTACTTCACCGCGCCGCACAGGCAGCTGCCGTTATGCATGGCTGGGGCCTCCTTGGTGGGCGGTTGAACCCTCTCCCGTGGAAGGGAGAGGGGGGGGCAGCCTCAGCGGCTGGCGCGGCGCGCCATGAAGGCCAGGCGTTCGAGCAGCATCACGTCCTGCTCGTTCTTCACCAGGGCGCCGGCCAGCGGCGGGATGGCCTTGGATGGGTCGCGCTCGCGCAGTACGGCTTCGCCGATGTTGTCGGCCATCAGCAGCTTCAGCCAGTCCACCAGTTCGCTGGTGGAGGGCTTCTTCTTCAGGCCCGGGACCTTGCGCACGTCGAAGAACACGTCCAGCGCCTCGGCCACCAGCTCGCCGCTGATGTTGGGGTAGTGGACGTCGACGATCTTCTTCAGCGTCTCGCGGTCGGGGAAGGCGATGTAGTGGAAGAAGCAGCGGCGCAGGAAGGCGTCCGGCAGTTCCTTCTCGTTGTTGGAGGTGATGATGATGATCGGGCGCTGCTTGGCCTTGATGGTCTCGTTCGTCTCGTAGACGTAGAACTCCATCTTGTCGAGTTCCTGCAGCAGGTCGTTGGGGAACTCGATGTCGGCCTTGTCGATCTCGTCGATCAGCAGGATCACGCGCTCGTCGGCCTCGAAGGCCTCCCAGAGCTTGCCTTTCTTGATGTAGTTGCGGACGTCGTGGACCTTGTCGGAGTTGAGCTGGGAGTCGCGCAGGCGGCTCACGGCGTCGTACTCGTAAAGGCCCTGGTGGGCCTTGGTGGTGGACTTGATGTGCCAGGTGATCAGCTTGGCGCCGAAGGCTTCGGCCAGCTGCTCGGCGAGCATGGTCTTGCCGGTGCCCGGTTCGCCCTTGACCAGCAGCGGGCGTTGCAGGGTGATCGCGGCGTTGACGGCGAGCTTGAGGTCGTCGGTGGCGACGTAGGACTGGGTGCCTTCGAACTTCATCAGGTAATCCTCGAACGGTAACGACCGGCAGTGCCGGGCGCGCGGTATCAGGTGGAGGCGCCGACTATAGCGTGAGCCCCGGCGCACTGTGAACGCAGACGGGGCATTCAGTCACTGAATGGGCGGTCACGGTCCTTGCAGCCTAGTCCGTCGTGGCGGCGGCGGGGCCCTGTCCTCCGGTGGGTCGTGCGGCGTCATCACGCTCGGGCGGGGCACGTTCGAAGCGCGGCGTGAAGGCTTCGACGAAGGCATTGCGCAGGATGGCGATGAACGCCTGGAAGGCGCTGACGTCCTGCTGGTGCACGTTGCCGCTGAGTTCCACGCGGGTGGCGAACTGGTCGCGGCGCTGGTTCTTCAGCAGGGTCTCGCCGCCGCCGACGAGGGCCTCCCAGAGGGCGCGGAGCACGCCCTTGTCCTCGTTCTCCACGTCCTGGCGCCAGTCGAACACGTCCACATCGTGCAGCAGTGGCTTGATGTAGCCGCTGAGCCGGGCGTTGTCGGCGCGGGCTTCGATCACCAGGTCGCCCTGGCCCCGGCGGAAGTCGAAGCGGCCGTAGGCGCGGGCCAGGTCGTTGAGCCGGGGCAGGTCGATGTCGCGGGCGCGCAGGCGCAGCTGGAAGTCCTCGAAGTTCTTGAACGGATCGAAGGTGGCCTCCACCTCCAGGGGCGCATGGCCGAGCAACTGGGCGCGGCCCTCGAAGCGGGCCACGCGCTCGCCCTGGCTGTCGGCGACGTTGGTGAGGTTGTAGAGGCTGGCGTTCACCTGGCTGGCGTCCAGGTCCACCCTGGGGGTGGAGGTGAAGTTGTGGAAGGCGATGCGGCCGTCCAGCACGCGCAGTTCGTTGAGGGTGATGGGCAGCAGTTTGTTGAGCTGGTCGCGCCAGTCGGTGCCGGCACCGGTCTGGGACTGGCGCTTGTCGGCGCCGCCGTCGACGAAGTTCAGTTCGGGGCCCTCGAACACCACCCGCGCGACCACGGCGCGGTCCTGCCAGAGCGCCTGCCAGCTCACCGCCAGGTCGATGCCCGGCGCGACCAGCAGCGGCACCGGCACGCTGCCGTCGGCCTTGACGATGGACAGGCCGTTGATGCGGTACGCGCCGCGCCACCAGACCAGGTCGATGTCGTCGATGTGGCCGCGGTACTCGCCCATGTCGGCGAGCTTGCCGTTGAGGTAGTCACGGATCAGCCAGGGCAGCGTCAGCTGGGCCACCAGCAGGAGCAGCAGGAGGGTGAGCAGGGCCTTGAGCGGCCAGCCATAGCGTCGCTTCATGGGGTGCTTCCGGCGTTTGGCACATGTCCGATGGACTGTGCCGGCGCCATTCGGTTCGGCTGGACTGCCGGGGCACCTGGGCATAGGCTGGGCCCCTTTCTCCCATCGACCCGCCACCTTCGAGGACCGGTTCATGAGCCGCATCTACGCAGACAACTCCAAGGCCATCGGCAACACGCCGCTGGTGATGATCAACCGCCTGGGCCCCAAGGGCGTGACCATCCTCGCCAAGATCGAGGGGCGCAACCCGGCCTACTCGGTGAAGTGCCGCATCGGCGCCAGCATGATCTGGGACGCGGAAGAGAGCGGCCGCCTGCGCCCGGGCATGACCCTGGTGGAGCCCACCTCGGGCAACACCGGCATCGGCCTGGCCTTCGTCGCGGCGGCGCGGGGCTACAAGCTGATCCTCACCATGCCGGCCTCCATGAGCCTGGAGCGGCGCAAGGTGCTCAAGGCCCTGGGCGCCGAGCTGGTGCTCACCGAACCGGCCAAGGGCATGAAGGGCGCCATCGAGAAGGCGGCCGAGATCGCCGCCGGCAACCCCGAGCAGTACCTGTTGCTGCAACAGTTCGAGAACCCGGCCAACCCGGCCATCCATGAGAAGACCACCGGCCCGGAGATCTGGAACGACACCGACGGCGCCATCGACGTGCTGGTGGCCGGCGTCGGCACCGGCGGCACCATCACCGGCATTTCCCGCTACATCAAGCAGCAGCGCGGCAAGCCGATCCTCTCGGTGGCGGTGGAGCCGGTGACCTCGCCGGTGATCAGCCAGACCCTGGCCGGTGACGAGGTGAAGCCCAGCCCGCACAAGATCCAGGGCATCGGTGCCGGCTTCGTGCCGAAGAACCTGGACCTGTCCATCGTCGACCGCGTCGAGCAGGTCAGCGACGAGGAGGCCAAGGCCATGGCCCAGCGCCTGATGCGTGAGGAAGGCATCCTCTGCGGCATTTCCTGCGGGGCGGCGATGGCTGCCGCCGTGCGCCTAGCCGAGAAGCCGGAGATGCAGGGCAAGACCCTGGTGGTGATCCTCCCTGACTCGGGCGAGCGCTACCTGTCCACCATGCTCTTCGACGGCCTGTTCACCGAGCAGGAACTGCAGCAGTAATCCCGCTGCCCGCAATGAAAGAGGCCGCCCACTGGGCGGCCTCTTTCGTTTGGCGGGGTTGGGGTTTACCGGCAGGCACCCTCGTCACGCCAGACCTTGCCGCTGCCGTCGGCACCGGTGAAGGCCGGGTTGCCGGGCTCGTTGCCCTTGGTCCACCAGCGGGCGGTGTAGGTGCGGCCCTTGTGGGTCACCTTGTTGCCTTCCCAGTAGGTGCCCGAGGCGCTCCAGGGGCTGGCACAGGTACCGGGTTGCTGGCCGGCCTCGGCCTTCACCCGGACCTTGTGGGTGCGGGTCACTTCGTGGTGGCCGTTGCCCAGGGTGAGGGTGAAGGTGTAGTCGGCATCCTTGTCCAGGCGCGGCGCGGTGAAGCTGAGGCCGGCGCCGTCGCTCTGGAAGGCGAGGGCAGGGTTCACGCTCCAGCGGTAGCGGAGGTTGAGTCCGTTCGGGTCTGTCGATCCGGCGGCACTGAGCTGCACGCGGTCACCAGCCTTGGCTTCCGTTGGTCCGCTGATGGCTGCAACGGGTGGCAGGATCGCCGGAGCCTCGGCCTTCACCCGGACCTTGTGGGTGCGGGTCACTTCGTGGTGGCCGTTGCCCAGGGTGAGGGTGAAGGTGTAGTCGGCGTCCTTGTCCAGGCGCGGCGCGGTGAAGCTGAGGCCGGCGCCGTCGCTCTGGAAGGCGAGGGCAGGGCTCACGCTCCAGCGGTAGCTGAGGGCCAGCCCGTTCGGGTCGCTGGAGGCAGAGGCGCTGAGCTGCACACGGTCACCGGCCTTGGCATCCCCCGGCCCGCTGATGGCGGGCACCGGCGGCAGGATCACCGGCGGCTGTTCGGGCGTGCCGCTGGCCTCGCAGGGGCCCAGGTCACGCCAGACCTTGCCGCTGCCGTCCGCCCCGGTGGAGGCGGCGGTGCCGGGCTCGTTGTTGCGCGTCCACCAGCGGGCTTCGTACAGGCGGCCTTTCCACTGGGCCTTGTGGCCTTGCAGGTACTCGGTGCCGGGTTGCCAGGTGGCTTCGCAGGTGGCACCGGCGCCGCTGGCGGCCTTGACCAGCAGCTCGTGCACGCGGGTGGTGGTCTGCTTGCCGTTGCTGACCGTCACGCTGAAGCGGTAGCGGGTGTCGCTGCTGTGCTCCGGGGCCTTGAGGGTCAGGCGCGGGCCGTCGATGTCGAAGTCCAGCGCCGGGGTCACGGACCAGCTGTAGCTGAGGGCGCTGCCCTGGGGATCGCTGGAGCCGGAGGCGTCCAGCTGCACTTTCTGGCCGGCTTCGGCCGAGGCCGGGCCCTGGATCACCACCACCGGCGGCTTGCCGGCGTCCTCGGCCTTCAGCGGGGCGGCCTGGGCTTCGTTGCTGGCGCTGAATTCGCCTTGGCCGAGCAGGGTCCAGTTGCCGTTGGGGTTGTCGCTGCCGTAGATGCGGTAGCCCTTGATGTTGCCCTCCATGTCGCGCACCTGCTGGGGCAGGTAGTTGAGGCTGGAGAAGCGCTGCTCGCCACCCAGGTCGATGACCATCTGGTGGGGGTAGCGATCACCGGGCACGGTGGTCCAGTAGGAGCTGGTGTTGCCGTCGATGGCGTGGGCGCCGCTCGCCGAAGCGGGGATGGCGCTGCTGACGGAGTGCACCCGCCAGCCGTCACGGGGCAGCAGCCGGCCCTGGGCATCCGCCAGGTGCAGCTCGGCGGCGCTGGCGCGCTCCTTGCCGTCGATGGAGGACTCGGCCACCAGCTTCAGGTAGCGCGCCTGGGCGGTGTCCTGGGTGGCGGCGTAGAGCGCACCGTCCAGGTAGATGTCGTCCACCGGCTTGTTGGGTTCTGCGCGGATCGCCAGGTGCCAGCGGCCCGGGGCCGGGTTGTCCAGTGCCAGGAAGGGCTGGTTGTTCAGCGTCGAACGGGCGTCGAACTGGGCGTCGCTGGGCAGGGCCCCCCGGCGCAGCAGCAGTTGGGAGCGGCCGTTGCCCCGGTCGTAGCCCTCGCCTTGGGCGGTGCTGATCAGCAGGCGCCGGCTGCCTTCGGGCACCTCGATGACGAAGTTGCGCCACTGGTTCTTGGCCAGGCTGACCCGCTCCTTCAGCACCTCGCGCTTGATCTCCTCGAGCAGGGGCACGACCGCCGGGCTGTAGGCCGACATGCGTGCCGCGTTCTCGCGCCAGACCCTGGCCATGTTGGCGGTGCTGGCATCGCCCAGGGGGATGCCCTGCACGTCGCGCAGGTCCGGGTTGGAGTAGAAGGGCACCTGGTTGCCGCAAAGGATGGTGCCGACCCGGCCGTTGTTGTAGCCGAAGCGGTAGCTCTTGCCGTCCGGGCAGTGGCTGCCGCCGGCGTTGTGGGCCACTTCGTGGCGGAAGGTGGTGGGGGAGTTGATGTAGTTGATCGAGTAGCGCCCCGGCACGTAGGCCCAGCCCACGGCGGTGTCGACGCCTGGGGTGCCCATGATGAAGCCGGCCACCAGGTCAGGGCTGTACTGGCGCATGCCATCGCGGAACAGCGTTGACAGCTTGCCGAGGGTGTCGGTGGTGATGGGGTGGTCGTCCGCGATCACCTGGGTGCCCACCAGTCGTATGCGTACCCCTTCGACCTGGGACTGCTTCAGGGCGCGGTTGACCAGGGCCACCTGGGCCAGGGCATAGGCCTCGTGGTCGCCGATGTAATCGGCGGCTTTCTGGGAGAAGCCGGCCAGCAGGTCGATCACGATCTCTCCGGCCTGGCTGCGGTCCACCAGCAGGCTGCGCTGGCCGCGCTGCTCAAGGATGCCCGGGACTTCTTCGAGCACCTGCTCGACGTAGTCGACCTGGCTCGGGTGGAAGGCGTGCGGGGTGTCGAAGCGGGTCAGCACCTGCTCCCCGTCGGCCGAGCCACGGATGATGGCGTTGGCCTCGGGCAGCAGGGCGACGAAGCTGCCGTTGTCCCGCGCAGCGAGGAAGAACTCACCAGGGCCCGAGAGGCTGCGAGCCGCCCCCAGGGTCTGGCCGACGTACACGTTGAGCCCGGCTTGATGCTCGATGGGTTCGGCGCCGGTGCGCAGCAGGCTCAGGCCTGCCTCCTGGCGCAACTGCTCGGTGCCCAGGGCGGCGACACCGCCGCGCGCCGTGCCCGGCTTGAGGGCCTGCAGGTCGATGAACTGGCCGGTGAGTGTGACTTCCCGCGTGGCGCTGGCGTGGTGGGCAGTGGCGGAGTCGGCCGCAGTGGCTGTTGCCACCGGCAGGGCCGCCAGGGTGCCCAGTGAGGCTGCCCAGAGGCAGATGCCTCGGCAGACGGGGTTGATCTTGAAGCTCGGCATAAAGCACTCCTGAGCCTGCTCCGCCCGAAGGCGCGCGGGCTCGCCAGCCTGTGGCTGGTGTTCGTTCAGTGGGAGGGTTGGTTGCCGGCGCGCCGATGGTAGGCACGGCCTCGGGCCGCTGTAAAAGAAGCGGGGGGATTTTCGGACAGGTCCGAAACGGGCGGTTCGGCAGGGCGTTTCCCGCTGCCGGGATGGATCACGCCGGGGGCGTTTTGGCACTCGGCAGCGGGCGTGGGAGGGGGTAGGCGGTGGACGGTCGGGGGCGCAGGACTTCGGCTGGAGCGCTCCGCTTCCGACGCGTTCTGCCGACTCCCATGGCTCGCCCGCCTGAAGGACACTGTCCCCGCCCGAGCCTTCCTCGCTTCGCGTCAGCGCGGCGTGCTGCCCAGGCGCTGGGAGTCCGGCAGACGGGCACTTGGCCCACTTCTTTACGCGATCTTTATGCCGCCAGGCCCTTCCGTGGCTCGTTCCTTTACGCCCCCCTTGTCGAGAATTTGCCCAAAGCGGCGCCGTCCGCATCACGGAGCACTACACATGAGCATTCTCGACGGGTTGTCCCTGGCCATGGCCACGGGGCTTTTCATCTACCTGCTGGTCGCGCTGCTGCGCGCCGAGCGTGGCTAGGGGGCGCCATGGACGTACAGGACTACGGCCTGATCCTGGCCTTCTTCCTCCTGGTGCTGGTGCCGGCGCCCTTCATCGGGCGCTACATCTACCGTGCCATGGAGGGTGAGCGAACCTTCCTGACCCCGCTGTTCGCCCCGGTGGAGCGCCTGTGCTACCGCATCGCCGGCGTCGACCCGCAGCGCGAGCACGACTGGAAGACCTACACCCTGGCGCTGTTGGCGTTCAACGCCGCCGGGCTGGTGCTGCTGTTCAGCATCCTCACCCTGCAGCACCTGCTGCCGCTGAACCCGCAGCACCTGCCGGGGCTGGAATGGAGCCTGGCGTTCAACACCGCCGTCAGCTTCGTCACCAACACCAACTGGCAGTCCTACAGCGGCGAGGCGAGCCTGAGCTACTTCAGCCAGATGGTCGGCCTGGGTGTGCAGAACTTCGTCAGCGCCTCGGTGGGCCTGTGCGTGCTGGTGGCCCTGGCCCGTGGCATCGCCCGGCGCAGCACGCGGGACCTGGGCAACTTCTGGGTCGACCTGACCCGGGGCACCCTCTATGCGCTGCTGCCGCTGTGCCTGCTGCTGGCGCTGTTCCTGGTGTGGCAGGGCGTGCCGCAGACCTTCGCCGACTACGTCAGCGCCAAGACCCTGGGCGGCACCGACCAGGTCATCCCCCTCGGCCCGGCGGCCAGCCAGATCGCCATCAAGCAGCTCGGCACCAACGGCGGCGGCTTCTTCGGCGTGAACTCCAGCCACCCGTTCGAGAACCCCAGCGCCTGGAGCAACCTGTTCGAGGTGGCGTCGATCATCCTGATCCCCGCCGCGCTGGTGTTCAGCTTCGGCCACTACGTGAAGGACCTGCGCCAGAGCCGCGCGCTGCTGGCCTGCATGCTGGTGCTGTTCGCCGTCGGCCTCAGCGTCACCCTGTGGGCGGAGTTCCGCCCCAACCCGGCCCTGGCCGCGCTGCCCATCGAGCAGGTGGGTTCGCTGGAGGGCAAGGAGGCACGCTTCGGCACCGCCGCGTCGGCACTCTGGGCGGTGACCACCACGGCCGCGTCCAACGGCTCGGTGAACGCCATGCACGACAGCTTCAGCGCCCTGGGCGGCATGGTGCCGATGTTCAACATGATGCTCGGCGAGGTGATCTTCGGCGGGGTCGGCGCGGGCCTCTACGGCATGCTGCTGTTCGTGCTGATCGCGGTGTTCCTCGCCGGCCTGATGATCGGCCGCACCCCCGAATACCTGGGCAAGAAGCTGGAGGCCCGCGAGGTGCGCCTGCTGGTGGCCACGCTGCTGGTGATGCCGGTGGGCGTGCTGGTGTTCTGCGCCCTGGCGGTGAGCCTGCCGGGCCCGGCCGCGTCCATCACCAACCCGGGCGCCCATGGCTTCAGCCAGGCGCTGTACGCCTACACCTCGGGCACCGCCAACAACGGGTCGGCGTTCGCCGGGCTGGGGGCCAACACGGTGTTCCATAACGTGATGATCGGCCTGGCCATGCTGCTCGGGCGCTTCGGCTACATCCTCCCGGTGCTGGCCATCGCCGGCAGCCTGGCGGCGAAGAAGCGCGCGCCGGTCGGTGCCGACAGCTTCCCCACCCACGGCCCGCTGTTCGTCACTTTGCTGACCCTGACCATCCTGCTGGTGGGCGGCCTGACCTTCCTCCCGGCATTGGCCCTCGGGCCCATCGCCGAACACCTCGCGCAGCTCCAGGGCTTCTAACGGAGAACCATGATGAACGCCCCTCTGAAGGCGCCCAAGGCCGGCGCCAAGCAACCCTCCGCCACCACCGTCGCCGCGCTGTGGAAGCCGGCGCTGGTGCAGGCCTTCGTCAAGCTCGATCCGCGCCAGCTCAAGCGCTCGCCGGTGATGCTGGTGGTGGAGCTGACGGCGGTGCTGACCACCGTGCTCTGCTTCATCCCCAACCCGGCGGTGTCCCTCGGCCTGGCGCTGCAGCTCGCGCTGTGGCTGTGGTTCACCGTGCTCTTCGCCAACTTCGCCGAGGCCCTGGCCGAAGGCCGTGGCAAGGCCCGCGCCGACAGCCTCAAGGCTGGCAGCCAGGGCCTTGGCGCCCGTCGCCGCACGGCCTCCGGTGCCTTCGAGACGGTGCCGGCCAGCAGCCTGCGCCGGGGCGACATCGTCCGCGTCGAGGCCGGTGAGCTGATCCCCGGTGACGGCGAGGTGATCCAGGGCATCGCGGCGGTCAACGAGGCCGCCATCACCGGCGAGTCCGCACCGGTGATCCGCGAGTCCGGCGGCGACCGCTCGGCCGTCACCGGCAACACCCGCGTGGTGTCGGACTGGCTGCTGGTGAAGATCACCGCCAACCCCGGCGAGTCGACCCTGGACCGCATGATCGCCCTGGTGGAAGGCGCGCGCCGGCAGAAGACGCCGAACGAAGTGGCGCTGGACATCCTGCTCATCGGCCTGACGCTGATCTTCCTGCTGGTGGTGGCCACCCTGCAGCCCTTTGCCCGCTTCGCCGGCGGCGACCTGCCGCTGGTGTACCTGGTGGCGCTGCTGGTGACGCTCATCCCCACCACCATCGGCGGTCTGCTCTCGGCCATCGGCATTGCCGGCATGGACCGCCTGGTGCGCCTCAACGTCATCGCCAAGTCCGGCCGTGCCGTGGAAGCGGCAGGGGACGTGCACGTGCTGCTGCTGGACAAGACCGGCACCATCACCTTCGGCAACCGCCGCTGCAGCGCGATGGTCAAGGCCCCCGGCATCAGCGGCAAGGAACTGGCCGACGCGGCGCTGCTGGCCTCCCTGGCCGACGACACGCCGGAAGGCAAGTCCATCGTCGAGTACCTGCGTGCGCTCAATACCCTGGAGGAGCCGGCCCGCGAGGCCGTCACCGCCATCGCCTTCAGCGCCGAGACGCGCCTCTCCGGTGCCGACTGGAACGGCCACCGCTACCGCAAGGGCGCCGTGGACGCGGTGCTGGCCTGGGTCGGCATGGAGCGCGACGGCATGCCCGAGGTGCTCGCCCGTGAGGTCGAGCGCATCGCCCAGGGCGGCGGCACGCCGCTGCTGGTGGCCGCCGATGGCCGCCTGCTGGGTGCCATCCACCTCAAGGACGTGGTCAAGCCCGGCATCCGCGACCGCTTCGCCGAGCTGCGCCGCATGGGCATCCGCACCGTGATGGTGACCGGTGACAACCCGCTGACCGCCGCTGCCATTGCCGCCGAAGCCGGGGTGGACGACGTGATCGCCGAGGCCACGCCGGAGAAGAAGCTGGCGCGCATCCGCTTCGAGCAGGGCGAAGGCAAGCTGGTGGCCATGTGCGGCGACGGCGCCAACGACGCCCCGGCGCTGGCCCAGGCCGACGTGGGCCTGGCGATGAACGACGGCACCCAGGCCGCCCGCGAGGCCGCCAACCTGGTGGACCTGGACTCCGACCCGACCAAGCTGTTGGACGTGGTGCAGGTGGGCAAGGAGCTGCTGGTGACCCGGGGCGCGCTGACCACCTTCTCGGTGGCCAACGACGTGGCCAAGTACTTCGCCATCCTCCCCGCGCTATTCGCCGGCATCTACCCGCAGCTGGGCGTGCTCAACCTGATGCAGCTGCACAGCCCGCAGAGCGCCATCCTCTCGGCCATCGTGTTCAACGCGCTGATCATCATCGCGCTGATCCCCCTGGCCCTGCGCGGGGTGCGCATCCAGGCCGCGGACGCCGCCAGCCTGCTGCGCCGCAACCTGCTGATCTACGGCCTGGGTGGGCTGGTAGCGCCCTTCGTCGGCATCAAGGTGATCGACGTGCTGCTGACCGTCATCGGACTGGTGTGACGCCATCCCCCTCCTACCAGAGGAGGACCGGGGGCACACCCGCCCCCGGTCGCTTTCGCTTTCCATCGAGGAACTGAATATGCTTTCGCAACTTCGACCCGCCCTGAGCCTCCTGGCCCTGATGACCCTGATTACCGGCGTCGCCTACCCCCTCACCGTGACCGGCATTGCCCAGGTGGCCTTCCCCGAGCAGGCCAACGGCAGCCTGGTGCGCGATGCCCAGGGCGAGGTGCGTGGCAGCCGCCTGCTGGCCCAGCCCGTGGACGGCCCGCAGTGGTTCCAGCCGCGCCCCTCCGCTGGCGACTACGCCACCGTGTCCAGCGCGGCCAGCAACCTGGCGCCGAGCAACCCGGCCCTGGCCGAGCGCATCAACAAGGACGCCAACCGCCTGCTGGCCGACGCCCAGGGCCCGGTGCCGATGGCCCTGGTGACCACCTCCGGCAGCGGCCTCGACCCGCACCTGCCGCCGGCCGCCGCGCGCTACCAGATCCCGCGCATCGCCGCCGCCCGCCACCTGCCGCCCGAGCAGCTGGAGCGCCTGGTGGAGCGCTACACCGAACGGCCGGCCATCGGTGAGCCGGTGGTCAACGTCCTGGCCCTCAACCTGAGACTGAACGAGATGCCCGAATGAGTGATGCCGGCCGCGCGGATGCGCTGTTGGCCGAACTGCCCCGCGAAGGGCGTGGCCGCCTGAAAGTCTTCCTCGGAGCCGCGCCCGGCGTGGGCAAGACCTACGCCATGCTCCAGGCCGCCCAGGCGCAACGGCGCCAGGGCGTCGACCTGCGCGTGGGCGTGGTGGAGACCCACGGCCGCAGCGAGACCGAGGCGATGCTCGCCGGCCTGCCGCAACAACCCCAGCGACGCCTGGAGTACCGGGGCGTACCGCTGACCGAGATGGATCTGGACGGCCTGCTGGCCCACCCGCCACGCCTGGCCCTGGTGGACGAGCTGGCCCACAGCAACGCCCCCGGCAGCCGCCACGCCAAGCGCTGGCAGGATGTGCAGGAGCTGCTGGCCGCCGGCATCGACGTGTACACCACGGTCAACGTGCAGCACCTGGAGGCCCTCAACGACCAGGTGTTCGACATCACCGGCGTGCAGGTGCGCGAGACGGTGCCGGACTGGGTGCTGCAGGAGGCGGACGAGATCCTCCTCATCGACCTGCCGCCCCGCGAGCTGCTGGAGCGCCTGCGCGAAGGCAAGGTCTACGTGCCGGAACAGGCCCGCGCGGCCATCGACGCCTTCTTCTCCCAGACCAACCTCACCGCCCTGCGCGAGCTGGCCATGCAGACCGCCGCCGCGCGGGTGGATGCCGACCTGGCGCGGCGCTACCGCCTGCAGGGCCAGGAGGCACCGCCGGTGCGCGGCCGCCTGCTGGTGGGCGTGGACGGCGACGACCAGGCCGAGCGCCTGGTGCGCCATGCCTGCCGGGTGGCCGAGCGCCGCCACCTGCCCTGGAGCCTGGTGCACGTGGACACCGGCCGCACCCGCAACGAAGACAGCCGCGCCCGCCTGCAAGCCGCCCAGCAATTGGCCGAGCGCCTGGGCGGGGAGGTGGTGACCCTGCGTGCCGAGGCCGTGGCCTCAACCCTGCTGGCCCACGCCCGCGAGCGCCGCGCCAGCCTGCTGCTGGTGGGGCGCAGCCGTCAGCGTCTGCGCCGTCGCTGGCTGGGCCGGGGCGTGGCGGAACGCCTGTTGCGCCATGGCCAGGGGCTGGAGATCAGCGTGCTCGACACCGACCCGGACGCCCGCCCCGCGCCCAATGGGCGCGATCCCGTGCCGGCGGGCGACTATGGCCTGGCGCTGGGCGCGGTGCTGGCCGCCAGCGGCATCGCCTGGGGGGCACACCTGGTGCTGGCGCTGCCGAACATCTCCCTGGTGTTCCTCGCCGCCGTGCTGCTGGTGGCGGTGCGCAGCAGCCTGGCCCCGGCGCTGGTGTGTGCCGGGTTGTCGTTCCTGGCCTATGACTTCCTGTTCATCCCGCCGGTGTTTTCCCTGACCATCGCCCGCCAGGAAGACGTGCTGACCCTGCTGTTCTTCCTGCTCATGGCCGGGCTCACCGGCAACCTCGCCTCGCGCCAGCGTCGCCAGGTGCAGGCCCTGCGCAGCACCCAGGCGGAAACCACGGCGCTGCTGGACCTCTCGCGCAAGCTCACCGCCGCCACTGACCGCCAGGCGGTGATGAAGGCGGCCACCCAACAGTTCGAGGCCTGGAGCGACCTGGAGGTGTGCCTGCTGGGCCGTGGCCGTGACGGGCTGTGGAAGATCGAAGCCGGCGTGCAGCGCTTGCTGGCGGACCAGGAGCGGGCCGCCGCCGACTGGTCCTGGCAGCACGAACAGAGCGCCGGCCTGGGCACCGGCACGCTGCCGGGCGGGCGCTGGTGGTGGCTGCCGCTGAGCGGCGAGGACGGCCCGCTGGCCCTGCTCGGCGTGGCCCCGCGTGATGGCCAGCCGCTGTCCGCCGAGCGCCGCCGCCTGCTGGCCGCCCTCGGCCAGCCGCTGGCCCAGGCCCTGGCCCGCGCCCAGCTGGCGGAGGACCTGGAGGCCGCGCGCCTGCACGGCGAGACCGAACAGCTGCGCAGCGCGCTGCTGGCGTCCGTCTCCCATGACCTGCGCACGCCGCTGACGGCCATGCGCGGCTCCATCGACAGCCTGCTGGCCCTGGGCGAGGCGATCCCCCTGGCGGACCGCCGCGAACTGCTGGAGGGCACCCGCGACGAGGCCGAGCGCCTGGACCGCTACATCCAGAACCTGCTGGACATGACACGCCTGGGCCACGGCGGCCTCAAGCTCGCCCGCGACTGGGTGGCGCCGGTGGACATCGTCGCCAGCGCCCTGCAACGCCTGCGCCCGGTGCTGGCGCCACTGAAGGTGGAGACGCAGGTGCCCGAGGCGCTGCCGCTGCTCTACGTGCACGCGGCACTCATCGAGCAGGCGCTGGTCAACGTTCTGGAGAATGCCGCGCGCTTCTCGCCCACCGGCGGCCGCCTGCGGGTGGCGGTGGAGGCGGGTGACGACGAACTGCGCCTGGCGGTCAGCGACGAAGGCCCCGGCATCCCGGTGGCCGAGCGCGAGCGCATCTTCGATATGTTCTACACCGCCGCCCGGGGCGACCGGGGCGGGCAGGGCACCGGCCTGGGCCTGGCCATCTGCCAGGGCATGGTCGGCGCCCACGGCGGCCGCGTCAGCGTCGGCGAGGGGCTGGAGGGTCGGGGGACTACGCTGACCCTGCACCTGCCGTTGCACCCGCAGCCGGTGCTGGAGGAGGAGGCGGGCGATGACCCGCTGTAGGGCACCTCTAAAAACTACCTGCGTTGCCATCGCGGCGTTAAAAACAGGCTCGTGCGCGAGTCCGATCAAAATGCTCATTTACCCCGCGTAAACTGCGCTTTTTCGCCTGTTTTTGCCTTGCGCTGGCTGCCTCGCCTACGTTCTTAGAAGCGACCTGTAGGGGCGAATTCATTCGCCATGCGGGCCGCAGGACCGCCGCGAGTAACCCGGCGCGGCGTTGCTGCTCTGGGTTGCTACCGGTAGCCAACGGTTTTCGATGAAGGATTGTATGAGCACCAACCAATCAACTGTGCTGGTCATCGACGACGAAGCACAGATCCGCAAGTTCCTGCGCATCAGCCTGGCCTCCCAGGGGCACAAGGTGCTCGAAGCCGCCAACGGCACCGAGGGCCTGGCCCAGGTGGCCCTCGGCCGGCCCGACCTGGTGGTGCTGGACCTCGGCCTACCGGACATGGACGGCCAGGCCGTGCTGGCCGAGCTGCGCCAGTGGTCCCACGTGCCGGTGCTGGTGCTCTCGGTGCGGGCCAGCGAGGGCGAGAAGGTGCTGGCGCTGGACAACGGCGCCAACGACTACGTGACCAAGCCCTTCGGCATCCAGGAGTTCCTCGCCCGGGTGCGGGTGCTGCTGCGCCAGGGCGGCGGCGAGCCCCAGGAGGCCAGCGTGAGCAGCGGCCCGCTGCACCTGGATTTCGCCTACCGGCGCGTCACCCTGGACGGCCAGGAGGTGGCCCTGACCCGCAAGGAGTACGCCGTGCTCGCCCAGCTGGCGCGGCACCTCGGGCGGGTGGTGACCCAGCAGCAACTGCTCAAGGACATCTGGGGCCCCACCCATGTCGAGGACACCCACTACCTGCGGGTGGTGGTGGGCCACCTGCGGCAGAAGCTCGGCGACGACCCGGCCGCGCCGCGTTTCATCGTCACCGAGGCCGGCGTCGGCTACCGCCTGCTGGAGGGTTAGGGGCGGCGCCTGCGATCCTGTCGCGGTATTTGCGACGGTGCCTGTGTTGTGCGCGGTGAATCCGTCGTCTAGCGCTTATTGGGCGCCTCTAAAAACTACCTGCGTTGTCATCGCGGCGTTATAAACCGGCTCAAAATGCTCATTTACCGCACGTAAACTGCGCTTTTTCGCCTGTTTTTGCCTTGCGCTGACTGCCTCGCCTACGTTCTTAGAGGTGCCCTATTCCTGACCCGCTTGGTTACCCGTTCGGACCCTCTCACGATGCAAGCCCTGCTCGACGACATCCTCGATCACGTACGCCCCCTCATCGGCACCGGCAAGGTTGCCGACTACATCCCGGCCCTGGCGCGGGTTTCCGCCAACCAGCTGGGCATCGCCGTGTACGGCAACGACGGCCAGCTGTACACCGCCGGCGACGGCCACCTGCCGTTCTCCATCCAGAGCATTTCCAAGGTGTTCAGCCTGGTGCAGGCCTTCCAGCATTCCGGCGAGGCCATCTGGGAGCGCCTGGGCCACGAGCCGTCGGGCCAGCCGTTCAACTCGCTGGTGCAGCTGGAGTTCGAGCGTGGCGTGCCGCGCAACCCCTTCATCAACGCCGGGGCGCTGGTGATCTGCGACATCAACCAGTCGCGCTTCGCCGCGCCGAGCCTCTCCATGCGCGACTTCGTGCGGCGCCTCTCGGGCAACCCGGAGGTGGTATCGGATGCGGTGGTGGCGCGCTCGGAGTACGAACACCGCTCGCGCAATGCCGCAGCGGCCTACCTGATGAAGTCCTTCGGCAACTTCCACAACGACGTGGAGGAGGTGCTGCGCAGCTACTTCCACCACTGCGCGCTGTGCATGAGCTGCGCCGACCTGGCGCGGGCCTTCAGCTTCCTGGCCAACGAGGGCGTCAACGTGCACAGCGGCGAAACCGTGCTGAGCGCCCGGCAGACCCGCCAGGTGAACGCGCTGATGGCCACCAGCGGGCTCTACGACGAGGCCGGCAACTTCGCCTACCGCGTCGGCCTGCCGGGCAAGAGCGGCGTTGGTGGCGGCATCGTTGCCGTGGTGCCGGGGCAGTTCACCGTGTGCGTCTGGTCGCCGGAGCTGAATGCATCCGGCAACTCGGTGGCCGGCATGGCGGCGCTGGAGGAACTCTCCGCGCGGATCGGCTGGTCGATCTTCTGACGATGATCAATGCCGGTGGGGCGCGGGTCGGTTGATCATCCGCCGCACCGGATCCCCCCCCCACGGCCACCGATAGGGACATCGAGCACGCCATGAACGAACGCGAACAGCTTCACCGGGATGGCTTCGCGCTGCTGCGCGGGGCGGTGCCGGCCGATTGGCTGGAGGGCCTGCGCAGCGCCTTCGACGCCGGGGTGAAACCCTCCGCCGAATGGCCGGTGCCGCGCGGCCAGGATTGGCAGCACGCACTGCTGGACCTCGACCCCGGCGTCCGCGCGGTGTGCCGCCTGCCGACGCTGCTCGCCGTGGTGGGCGCGTTGATCGGCGAGCGCTTCTTCCTCGCCCAGGTGGAAGGGCGCGAGCCCCTGCCCAACGGCGGCAGGCAGCGGCTGCACCGCGACTTCTCCGCCGAGCGCCCCGGCGACACCGTCAACGCCCTGGTCTTTCTCGACGACTACGGCCCCGACAACGGCGCCACCCGCCTCATCCCCGGCAGCCACCGCCCCGACCTGGCAGCGCCTCCCGTCGACTTCGACGACGAATCCCATGCGATTCAACTGAGCGGCTCGGCGGGCGACATCCTCGTCTTCGACGCCGACCTGATCCACGCCGGCAGCCTCAACCGCCTCGGCAGCCGACGCCGCACCCTGCTGGTCGCCTACTTCGCCGCGCCCCTCTACGCCCAGCACCAGGCCACCGCCGCGCTGCGCTATGTGCGGATGGAGCCTGTGGAGTATTTCGAGGTGGGGGAGGGGTGAGGGGCAGAGGTGAAGTGTAGAAATTGCAGCGCTTGAAAGGCTACAGAGCTACTCTGCCAACGCATGCACGTTCCCAATCTGGTTTCCCGGCTATGTAATGGAACGGTCCTCCCGGGATGGGATTTTATCTGCACCTTCGGATGGGATATTTGAGGTCCGAAATGCTCTGCTGCTTAGCGTCGTACTTTTTGTAGTGGCAATTCACTGAGTTGTATCAGGTGAAGAGTTTGTAGTGCATGATGGCAAAAAAATTCGGGTTCGTCGCTGTCAGGGAATAGATATGTCGCCTTTTAATTTTATAAAGAATTTTTTCTCTTCTAATAAACTGACTGAGCTTGAGCGAAGAATTCTCTTGGCAGTAAGAGCCAGTCTGCCTGAGTGCGTCCATCCCATATGGGATTCGCAAGTTCTGGGTATAAATAAGATTCAACGTCTGCCTGGTGGGATTGAGGTCGATTTTTATCGAATGAGGGGTGGGCGGCCAGTATTTGAGAATTGCATGGAGCTTACTGGCAAGAATGACGAGCACTTACTTGCCGAAGCGATAATTAACGCTCTCTCGTCTCCAAGGGAGAAGTTGATTGCAAGAATTTGGTGTGTGAAAGGGGTGTTGTTTTCAATTGAATATGATGGCTCCTGTGATTATTACGAGGCATTGGCCAAAAATAATGAAGCTGATCTGACAGTTCATTGCCAAGAAATCCATTTGTAGCCAAGCGACTTTGTAGCGGTTCCCTCAGTGCAACTCCTCATACCGCTCCAGCGTATCCCGCGCGATTTGCCGGCCCAGCTGGATCAGCTCCGGCGCTTTGTAGAACTCGAAGAAGCGGCAGACGCGCTTGGGCACGTTGATGAGGATGTCCGGCGGGTAGCCGGCGATCTTGTACTGGGCGAGGGAGGTCTGCATGACCTCGAAGCTCTGGTTGACCAGCTCCAGCAGGGAGGCGGGGCCGACGCTGGCGACCACCTGGGAGCCGCTGGCCGAGCGTGGGGCGCCTTCGCGTTCCGGGGCGGCGGCGGGTTGCTGGGCCTGGGGGCGGGCGCTGTCGTCGGTCCACGGGTCGGGC
>NZ_JYFT01000081.1:0-21835 GCF_000931385.1 Pseudomonas sp. FeS53a | reverse complement strand
GCGCTGTCGTCGGTCCACGGGTCGGGCAGGGCGGGGAGGGTGGCGATGGCGTCGGGTTCCTCCTCGTCGCTGCGACGGCGGAAGGGCAGGCGATCGCCCAGGGAGCTGATGAGCTGGTCCAGGCGCCCCTTGAGGGCGGGGGAGCGCTCGATCACCGGGAGCTGGTACTGCTTCTGGTTGGTGGCGTTGAGGTTGACCGCGATGATCAGGTCGCAATGGCTGGAGACCACCGGGACGATCGGCAGCGGGTTGAGCAGGCCGCCGTCCACCAGCATCCGCGAGCCCTGCATCACCGGGGTGAAGAGGCTGGGGATGGCCGCCGAGGCGCGCATGGCCTGGTGCAGGCAGCCTTCCTGGAACCAGATTTCCTGCTGGTTGGTGAGGTCGGTGGCGACGGCGGTGAAGGGGATGGGCAACTGCTCGATGTCGATCTCGCCGACGATCTCGCGGATGCGGCCGAACACCTTTTCCCCGCGGATGGCCCCCAGGCGGAAGCTGACATCCAGCAGGCGCAGGACGTCGAGGTAGTCGAGGCTCTCGGTCCACTCGCGGTATTCGTCGAGCTTGCCGGCGGCGTAGATGCCGCCCACCACGGCGCCCATGGAGCAGCCGGCGACGCAGGCGATCTCGTAGCCCCGCGCCTCCAGTTCCTGGATCACCCCGATGTGGGCATAGCCCCGGGCACCGCCCGATCCGAGCACCAGTGCGACGCGTTTGCTCATGCTGCTGTCATCCGTTTCTTTCAGAATGCGCCAGACAATACCTGTCGAGTCCTAGGGCAGCCAAGCGGCGACCGAGCATTGCGTGACCCCGTGGAATCTTTTGGCGGAGCGGCCAGTCTGAGTAGACTGATGGCCATTTCCCATGCAGCCGAGGAGGAAAACCATGAAAGCCTGGATCAGCCTGTCCCTCGTTGCCCTTGCCCTCGTGGGGTGCGCTGGCAAGACGGCGTACCGCGAGAGCTGCGGCAGCCAACTGGATGCCGCCTGGCGTGAGCTCGACCTGGCCAAGGCCGAGGGCTTCGCCGGCACCGTGAGTTATTCCAAGGCCCTGAGCCTGCTGACGGCGGCCAAGACCCAGCAGCAGTTCGAGGGGTTCCAGGGCTGCACGGCGAAGGCCGAGAAGGCGCGCTTCTACATCCGCGAGTCCCGCGCGGGCCGCTGAAACCCTTGGGTGAACGAGCCGGGGCTTGCCCCGGCTTTTTTGTGGCCGCGAGAAGGCCATAGGCAGCGCCTATCGGCTTTATCAAAGAAATTTCTTGTTTAATTTGTCGGGCGATTTCTAATATCCAAGCCGTTACTTGGATAAAGGCCATGGAGAGACGCCTGATGACGACTGCCACTTCTTCCCCAGGAACCCCTTCCACCGCTTCCTGGGGCGATCTTTTCAGCGGGCGCAACGGCCTGCTGGCCGTTGCACTGACCGGCAGCGTGGCGCTGCACGCGATCAACGTTCATATCGTCACCACCGTGCTGCCGTCGGTGGTGCGTGAGATCGGCGGGCTGGACTGGTACGCCTGGAACACGACCCTGTTCGTGGTGGCGTCCATCATCGGCGCGGCACTGTCGGTGCGGGTGCTGGCGGGCAGCGGGCCGCGAGGCGCCTGCCTGGCGGCGCTGGCCTTGTTCAGCCTGGGCACCATGGGTTGCGCCACGGCACTGTCGATGCCGTGGATGCTGGCGGCTCGTGCGGTCCAGGGGTTGGGTGGGGGCCTGTTGGCGGCCCTGAGTTATGCGCTGATCCGCGTGGTGTTCGAACCGCCGTTGTGGCCCCGCGCGGTGGCGCTGGTGTCAGGCATGTGGGGCGTGGCGACGCTGTGCGGGCCGGCGGTGGGCGGGCTGTTCGCCGAGGCCGGGCACTGGCGCTGGGCGTTCTGGTCGCTGCTGCCGGTGGCGGCGGCCCAGGCTGTGCTGGTGACGCTGCAGCTCGGCCCGCGTGAGCGTGGCACTGGGGCACCGCCCCGGGTGCCGGTGCTGCAGATCGTACTGCTCGCCGCCTCGGTGCTGGCGGTGGCTACGGCCAGTCGCGCCGGGCACCTGGCCTGGCAGGGGGCCGGAGTGGTCCTGGGGCTGGCGCTGGGTGCCCTGGCCCTGCGGGTGGATCGCCAGGCGCGGGTGTGTCTGTTGCCCAGCGGCAGTGCATCCCTGGGCGCGCCCCTGGGGGCGGCCTACGCCTGCGTTGCGCTGTTGCTGGTGGGCACCACCACCGAGATCTTCGTGCCGTACTTCCTGCAGGTGCTGCACGGCCAGACGCCGCTGCTGGCGGGCTACCTGACGGCGGCGATGGCGGCCGGCTGGAGCATCGGCTCGCTGACCTCCTCGGGGCGCGAGGGGCGCCAGGCCAATGGCCTGCTGCGCACTGGGCCGCTGTTCTGCGTGGCGGGCCTGGCGGCGTTGGCGGTGGTGCTGCCCCTGGGCAGTGACTGGAACGCCATGTTGCGGACGCTGCTCGCTGCGCTGGCGTTGGCGGCAGTGGGGGCGGGGGTCGGCATGGGCTGGCCGCACCTGCTCACCCGGGTGATGGCCCTGGCTCCCAAGGGCGAGGAAGACGCCGCGTCCACCGCCATCACCACCGTGCAGCTCTACGGCATGGCCATCGGCGCGGCGGTGGCGGGGCTGGTGGCCAACGCGGCCGGCCTGATCGAACCCGGCGGCGAGGCCGGTGCGCGGTCGGCGGCGATCTGGCTGTTCAGCGGCTTCATCCTTGCGCCGGCCCTGGCCGCCTGGCTGGTAAGGCGCGTGGCAGAGCGCTGAGACGGTTGCGTCGGGCAGGCGAGGGCGGGGCATAATCCGGCCTCGCCTTTGCCGTTGCCGGAGCACCTGATGCAACTCGACTTCTCCACCCTCACGCCTCTGGAGGCCTACCGCTGGCTGGCCTCCACCGTGACCCCGCGCCCCATCGCCTGGGTCTCCAGCCTGTCGGCCAGTGGTGTCGCCAACCTGGCGCCGTTCAGCTTCTTCCAGGTGATCAGCGACGACCCGCCGACGCTGATGGTCAACGTCGGCAGCCGCGATGACGGCAGCCTCAAGGACACCCTGCGCAACGTGCAGGAAACCGGCGAGCTGGTGATCCACCTGGTGCCGTTCGCCTTCGCCGAGGCGATGAACGCCACCGCTGCACCGCTGGCGTACACGGTGAGCGAGTTCGAAAGCTGCGGCATCGAGCACGAGCCGTCGCTGCGGGTGGCGCCGCCCCGGGTCAAGGGCGCGCCGGTCGCCTTCGAGTGCCGCCTGCTGGAGGCGCAGCCGTTCCCCCGCGATAACCCCAACTGCCACCTGATCTTCGCCGAGGTGCTGCTGGCCCATATCGATGACGCGGTGCTCACCGAGCAGGGGCGCGTCGATACCCAGGCGCTGGACCTGGTAGGCCGCCTGGGCGGCAGCGCCTATGTGCGCACCCGCGACATCTTCAACATGGTGCGCCCCACCTGACCCGCCCGGCCCCGCACCATTGCGGGGCCTTTCGCACACGCCTGTGCGATCTCGACCGGCTTCTGACGCCGCGACTTTGACGACCTGCCGCCGAATGGTCTGAAAGCGACCTCTGCATATCCAAAAAAACCAGCTAGCGTGGGATTGGCGCGGTCATGGCTTGTCGCCAGCAGGGGCGCGCTCCTAAGTTCGCGCTGTTGTCCGGGGTGGCGAGCGCGTCGACCCGGTTACCGGCATGGAGGGAAGCAGCATGGCATCGGTTGTCCAACGGGGTATCGCCAGCCTGGGCACGGCGGCCAAGCTGGCACTCGGCTTCGGCGTGGTGCTGGCGCTCACGGCAGTGGTGGCAGCCACCGGCTACCTGGCGCTGCGCAACGTGGCGGCCGGGGCGGCGCTGCTGGAGCGCATGGACGCCCTGGGCGGCGAGGTGCAACGCATGCGCCTGGTGGAGAAGGACTACGCCCTGACCGGCGATGCCAAGCGCGCCGAGGCCCTGCGCCAGGCGACCCAGACCCTGCTCGAACACAACGAGGCCCTGAAGGGCGAGGTGGATGCCGCCAGCCGCCAGTCCCTGGACGAAGTGGCCGGGGCGGTGGGCGGCTACCGCGCGGCCTTCGACCGCTATGTGGAGCTTTCCGACAACATGCGCCTGGCGCTGGAGGCGGCCAACTGGCTGGTGGTCAGCGCCTCTAACAGCCTCGATGTGCTGCAGTCGGGCCTCAACGAGGACGGCATCGACCTGCTGAAAAGCTCCCAGGGGGCAGAGGGCGCGGACATGGTGGCGCAGGGCGGCGAGATCAGCCGCATCTACCAGTCCCTGCTGTTGGCGCTGAACCAGGCCCGTACGCGCCTGGAGCAGAGCCGCAGCACCGGGGAGGCCGCCGATACCCAGATCCAGGAAGCGCTGGACGCCCAGAAGCTCGCCGGCGAGCTGCGCGACCGCATGCAGGACCCGGGCTACGCCGCCGTCCTCACCGAGGTGATCGGCAACATCGACTCCTTCAACGAACGCCTGCGCGAGTACACCGAGAACCTGCAGCAGCAGAAGCGCGAGTTCCAGGGCCTGACCGCCGGGGCTGAGGCCATGGTCGCGGCCGTGGACAAGGCACGTGACCACCAGGAGCAGGCCATGCAGGACCAGCAGCGTGGCAGCTCGCTGCTGATCATCGGCGGCAGCGCGCTGGCGCTGCTAATCGGCCTGGCGGCGGCGATGCTCATCGCGCTGCTGATCGTGCGGCCGCTCAAGCGGGTGATCGAGGTGGCGCAGCAGATCTCCGCCGGAGACCTCAGCGGCGACATCGAGGTGGGCCGCAGCGACGAGGTGGGCCAGCTGCTGGAGGCCATGCGCGCCATGTCGGCCAACCTGCGGAACATGGTCGGCCAGCTGCAGGGCGGGGTGCAGCAGATTTCCAACTCGGCCCAGGCGCTGTCCACCGTCACCGAGCAGACACGCGTCGGGGTCAATGGGCAGAAGCAGGAGACCGATCAGGTCGCCACCGCCATGAGCCAGATGACCGCCACCGTGCACGAAGTGGCACGCAACGCCGAGGCCGCTGCGGCCTCCACCCACAGCGCCGACACCCGCGTGGCCAGCGGCAACGAAGTGGTACGCCAGAGCCGGGGGCGCATCGACCAGTTGGCCAGGGCGATGGAGGTCACCACCCAGAGCATCGAGCAGCTCAGCCAGGAGGCGCAGAGCATCGGCGCGGTGCTGGACGTGATCAAGAGCGTGGCCGAGCAGACCAACCTGCTGGCGCTCAACGCTGCCATCGAGGCGGCGCGGGCCGGCGAGCAGGGCCGCGGCTTCGCCGTGGTGGCTGACGAGGTGCGGGCCCTGGCGCGGCGTACCCAGCAGTCCACCGCCGAGATCGAGCGGCTGATCGGCACCCTGCGCGAAGGCGTGCGCCGCTCGGTGGAGACCATGCACCAGAGCGAGAGCCTGGTGCAGAAGACCGTGGAGGACGCCGGCCAGACCGAGGCGGCGCTCAACGGCATTGCCGAGGCCGTATCCACCCTGCACCAGATGAACCAGCAGATCGCCGCCGCCGCCGAGCAGCAGACGGCGGTGGCCGAAGAGATCAACCGCAGCGTCACCAGCATCCGCGACATCGCCGACCAGTCCGCCGAGGCGATGGAGGAAACCGCCACCTCCAGCACCCGCCTGGCCGCTCTGGGGCGGGACCTGCAGGCGATGGCTGCGCACTTCAGGTTGTGACCGGGCCGACGTTTCCGTGATCGCGCGGCCTGTCGGCCCGGGCTTTCATGAGCAAATCTTGCAAGTCGCTTTGCCAGCGCGCCGGGCGCGGCTAGCATCGGCCGATCGTTCATGGAGCCTGATATGCGAACCCGACTGGATGCCTGCCTCGACGCCATCAACCAGGTCCTGCTGGGCAAGGAGGTGCAGGTCCGCCTGGCCCTCACCTGCCTGCTGGCGCGGGGACACCTGCTGATCGAAGACCTGCCCGGCATGGGCAAGACCACCCTCAGCCACACCCTGGCCAAGGTGCTGGGGCTCAGCTTCCAGCGCATCCAGTTCACGTCCGACCTGCTGCCCGGCGACATCCTCGGCACCTCGGTGTTCGATAAGGACACCGGCCAGTTCGTCTTCCACCCCGGGCCGGTGTTCGCCGAGCTGGTGCTGGCCGACGAGATCAACCGCGCCACCCCCAAGAGCCAGAGCGCCCTGCTGGAAGCCATGGAGGAGGGGCAGGTGACCATCGAGGGTGCCACCCGGCCGCTGCCTGATCCCTTTTTCGTCATCGCCACCCAGAACCCGGTGAGCCAGGGCGGCACCTTCGCCTTGCCGGAATCCCAGCTGGACCGCTTCCTCATGCGCCTGTCCCTCGGCTACCCGGCCCGCGCGGCGGAGAAGGCGCTGCTGCTGGGCGAGGCCCGGCGCGACCTGCTGCCACGGCTGGAGGCAGTGCTGGACCATGCGGCCCTGGCCGCGCTGCAGGACGAGGTGCCCCGGGTGCGCGCCAGCGATGCCCTGGTGGACTACGTGCTGCGCCTGGTGGAAGCCACCCGCACCCACCCGCAGTTCGCTTTGGGCCTTTCGCCACGGGGCAGCCTGGCGCTGCTGGGCGCGGCGCGGGCCTGGGCGCTGCTGGCGGGGCGTGACTACGTGATCCCCGAGGACGTGCAGGCCGTGCTGCCCTCGGTGGCCGGGCACCGCCTGCGCGAGCGCGCCGACCCCACCGGCCACGGCGGCGGCACGCTGGTGCAGTGGCTGCTGCGCGAAGTCCCGGCGCTCTGATGGCCGGCGGCATCCTGCGGCCGCGCTGGGACCGCTGGCTGGCCCGGCGCATTCCTCCGGCCCACGAACTGCGCCTGGACCAGAAGCGCATCTTCATCATCCCTACCCGCACCGGCGCGGCTTTCGGCGGTGCCCTGGTGCTGATGCTGCTGGCGGCCATCAATTACCAGAACAGCCTGGCGTACGGCCTGACCTTTCTGCTGGCCTCGGTGTTCATCCTCGCCATCCTCCATACCTACCGGAACCTCTCCGGGCTGGTGTTGCGGGCGGCCGGCGCACCGCCGGTGTTCGCCGGCGAGCAGGCGCGCTTCAAGGTGCGCCTGGAGAGCCGCCGCCATCCCCACGAGGCCATCGCCCTGGGCTGGCCGCCCGAGCCGCTGCAACTGCAGGACGTGTCGGCCAGCGGGGCCACCGATTGCGAGCTGAACCAGCCGGCGCTCCAGCGTGGCTGGCTGCGTCCCGGTCGCCTGCGGGTGGAGAGCCGCTTTCCCCTCGGCCTGCTGGTAGCCTGGAGCTGGGTCGACCTCGACCAGGCCGCGCTGGTGTACCCGCGCCCCTTGCCCGGTGACCTGCCGCTGGCCGCTGGCGGGCGCGCCGATGCGGAGGAGGAGGGCGTGCGCGTGGACGGGCGCGGTGCCGACGACTTCCAGGGCCTGCGGCCCTACCAGCCGGGGGACTCCCGCCGGCGCCTGCACTGGAAGGCTTATTCCCGGGGGCAGGGGCTGTTCATCAAGGACTTCGCCGCCCTCTCCGGGGCGGACCTGTGGCTCGACCTTGCCGGGCTGGACGGCGACCTGGAGAGCCGCCTTTCGCTGCTCTGCCACTGGGTGCTGACCTTCACCGAGCGCGGCCAGCCCTTCGGCCTGCGCCTGGGTGGCCTGGAGCTGCCGGCCGATGTCGGCGAGCCCCACCGCCACGCCTGCCTGCGGGCCCTGGCGCTCTACGGGGTGGCGCCATGAGCGTGGAACAGCCGATCCCGCGCATCGCCCTGACCTGGCTGCTGGTGGCCCAGGTGCTGGTGATCGTCCCGCACCTGGTGCACCTGCCGGTGTGGATCATCGGCCTCTGGGTGGTCTGCGCGGCCTGGCGGGTGCAGATCTTCCGCATGCGCGCGCGCTACCCCAATGGCCTGGCGAAGATCCTGATGATGCTGGTGGCGGCTGCCGGCGTGGTGCTGTCCCGGGGCAGCCTGATCGGCCTGGATGCCGGTGCGGTGCTGCTGGTGGCGGCCTTCATCCTCAAGCTGGTGGAGATGCGCACCCGGCGTGATGCGCTGGTGCTGATCTTCCTCGGCTTCTTCACCGTGGTGGTGGCGTACCTGTTCGACGACGGCATGCTCGCCGGGCTCTACAGCCTGCTGCCGGTGACGGCCTTGCTGGCGGCGCTGATCGGCCTGCAGCAGAGCGGTTTCGCCCAGCGCCCGACCGCTACCCTGAAGCTGGCCGGCACCCTGTTGCTGCAGGCGCTGCCGCTGATGCTGGTGCTGTTCCTGTTCTTCCCGCGCATGGGGCCGCTGTGGTCCTTGCCGTTGCCCAGCGACAAGGGCGTGACGGGGCTTTCCGACGACATGGCGCCCGGCGACATCGCCGAGCTGAGCCAGTCCGGCGCGCTGGCCTTCCGCGCCAGCTTCGAGGGCGACCCGCCACCCCGGCGTGAGCTCTACTGGCGGGCACTCACCCTGGAGCGCTTCGACGGTCGGCGCTGGTCCCAGTCCCCGGCGAGCCAGGTGCAGGGACCGGCGCAATGGGCGAAGCAGGGCCCCGCACTCAACTACAGCGTGGTGATGGAGCCCAGCGGAAAGCCCTGGCTGTTCGGCCTGGATGTGGCCGAGACCCGCGTCGAAGACACCCGCCAGATGGTCGACTTCCACCTCCAGCGGCGCCTGCCGGTGGAGCGCTCGCTGCTCTACAGCGTCACCTCCTGGCCCCAGGCGGTGCGCGACCCGCAACTGGCGGACGCGGTGCGCCGGCGCAACCTGCAACTGCCCCGCGAAGGCGATCCGCGCGCGCGGGCCTGGGCCGAGCAGTTGAGCGCCCGCTACGCCGAGCCGGATGCCCTGGTGCAGGCGCTGCTGCGGCATTTCAATCAGGAACCGTTCGTCTATACCCTGCGCCCGCCGCTGGCCGAGCGGGACACGGTGGATGCCTTCCTGTTCGACACCCGACGGGGCTTCTGCGCCCACTACGCCGGCGCCATGACCTTCGTCCTGCGTGCTGCCGGCATTCCCGCGCGGGTGGTGGCCGGCTACCAGGGGGGCGAGATCAACCCCGCCGGCAACTACGTGCTGGTACACCAGTTCGACGCCCATGCCTGGGTCGAGTACTGGACGGCCGCCGCCGGCTGGACCCGTGTCGACCCCACCTTCCAGGTGGCGCCGGAGCGCATCGAGAACGGCCTGGAGCAGGCCGTGGCCCAGGAGCAGAGCTTCCTGCAGGACTCGCCCTTCTCCCCCCTGCGTTATCGCGACATCGGCTGGATCAACCAGCTGCGCCTGGCCTGGGACCGGGTGAACTACGGTTGGCAGCGCTGGGTGCTGGGCTACCAGGGCGAGACCCAGGCCCAGGTGCTGCAACGCTGGTTCGGCCAGCTGGACGCGCGCACCTTCGCCCTCCTGCTGGTGGGCACGGCGGCCTTCCTGGTGGCTGTGGTGGCGCTGTGGATGTTCAAGCCCTGGCGCCGCGAGCGGGACCCGCAGGTGCGCCTGCACCAGGCCTTCGAGCGTGTGCTGGCCCGCCATGGGTTGGTGCGCGGTGCCGCCGAGGGCCCGCGTGATTTCGCCGCCCGTGCCGCCCAGGCCCTGCCGCAGCAGGCGCGGCTGATCGAGGAATTCGCCCGCCGCTATGAGGCGCTGCGCTATGCTGGCGCCCCTGAAGCGCCGGCCGACCTGCGGCGCACGCTGAACAACCTGCGCCGGGCCCTGCCCTGGCGCCTGACTCGACAGGAGCGCTGACCCGGGTCTCGCCGGGGCGCTCCGCCGAAGGAACACCTGCCATGTCCGCCATGCTCGACGACCTGATCGCCCAGGTCCTGAAACTCGAAATCCAGCTCATCTCCGCCCGTGCCCGCCTGGAGGCCAGCACCGACGACGAGGCCCTGCACGACCTGCGCATCAACCTGCGGCGCCTGCGCAGCCTGCTGCGGCCGTTGCGTGGGCTGCCGGTGGCCGATGTGCTGATCGAGGCGGCCCGGGAACTGGGGCGGATCACCACACCGTTGCGCGACCTGGAGGTGCTGATCGCCGAGCTGGCCCGCCACCACCACGAGCGCCTGGCCGAGCCCCGCCGCCTGCGCCTGCGCCAAGGCTGCCGCGAGGTGCTCCAGGCCCCGGCGCTGGAGCGGCTGTTCCAGGTGCTCGACGCCTGGCCGCAGCTGCTGCGCCTGTCGGCTCGGGAAGGCTTGCTGGAGCAGCCACGCAAGCGCATCCGCAAGCGCCTGCTGAAGGACTGGGCCCGCCTGGAGCAGGCCCTGGCCGATCCTGCCCATGACCGCCACGCCCTGCGCCTGCTCATCAAGCGCGCGCGCTATGGCGCCGATGCCTACCCCGGGGTGGTGGAGGTGCCGGAGCGTACCCGGCGCCTGCTCAAGGGGGCCCAGGATGCCCTGGGCAAATGGCACGACCGCCTGCAGTGGCTGGCCACTGCCGAGCGTGAGCCGGACCTGGCCCCGCGCACCCGCGCCTGGAGCACCGCCCTGCATGCCGCCGAGCTGCGGGCCGACCGCGTGCTGGAGAAGTTGCAGGCACGCCTGGGCTGAGGTACCGCCGCTGGCGTTTATCCCCTCCGGGTTGTCGGGACTCGCTTGAAGTTCGGCTTCCGGGGGGCGGGGGCTTCCCCTACCATCGCCCCATCCTAGAGCCGTGGATGAGATCCCGATGACCTTCTTCGAATTGATGCAGGCGGTCCGGAAGGACCCGCTGGACGTGACCGTGCCCGCTCGCTGGGCCCAGGGCCGTGCGAGCTTCGGCGGCCTGGTGGCGGCGCTGGCCTATGGCGCCATGCGCGACAAGGCCCAACCGGGCCGGCCGGTGCGTTCCCTGGCGATCACCTTCGTCGGCCCGATGGAGGCCGAGGTGCCGGCCCGCTTCGAGGCTGAGGTGCTGCGCGAGGGCAAGGCGGTGAGCCAGATGTTCTGCCGGGTGCGCCAGGGCGAGCAGACCGTGGCGGTGGTGCAGGGCAGCTTCGGCGCTGCGCGGGATTCGGCAATTGCCGTGGAGGGCGAACCGGCCCCCGTGATCAAGGCCCCCGATGCCTGCCAGGAGCTGCCCTACCTGCGCGGCGTGACCCCCGAGTTCACCCGTTACCTGGCGATGCGATGGGGCATCGGTGGCATGCCGTTCACCAACAACCCCAGCCGTGAGATGGGCGGCTGGGTGAGGCTGCGTGGGGAGGTGGAGGAAGCCCCGGTGGACGAGGCGCTGCTGCTGGCCCTGGTGGACGCCTGGCCGCCGGCGGTGCTGCCGCACCTGCGCTCGCCGGTGCCGGGCAGTTCGCTGACCTGGACCATCGAGTTCGTGCAGCCGGCGCCGGCCCTGAGCACCCTGGACTGGTGCCTGTACCGCGCCGAGATCGACCACGCCCGGGATGGCTACGGCCACATCTCCGCGCGGCTCTGGACCCCGGCGGGCGAGCTGGTGGCGCTGAGCCGGCAGACGGTGGCGGTATTCGGCTGAGTCAGACCGCCAGCTCGACGCGGTTGCGGCCGGCGAGCTTGGCGGCGTAGAGGGCCTTGTCGGCACGCCCCAGCAGGCTTTCCAGGCTTTCACCGGGGTGCAACTGGGCCAGGCCCAGGCTGACGGTCAGGTGCAGCGCCTGGCCGTCGGGCAGTTCCATGCACTGGCCCTCGATCTCGCCACGCAGGCGTTCGGCCACCTGCCGGGCCGCGTCCAGGGTGGCTTCCGGCAACAGTGCGGCGAACTCCTCGCCGCCCAGCCGACCCAGCACATCCACTTCCCGCAGGGTGGCGGTCATCGCCCGTGCCGCCGCCTGCAGCGCTTCGTCACCGGCACTGTGGCCGTGCTGGTCGTTGACGGCCTTGAAGTGGTCCAGGTCCATCATCAGCAGGCAGCAGGGGTGGCCGAAACGGTCCTGCTGGCGCAGCAGGTCACCGGCGCGCTGCATGAAGGCGCGGCGATTGCCCAGGCCGGTGAGGGCGTCGGTGGTGGCCAGGGTCAGCAACTCCTGTTCGAGCCGCTTGCGTGGGGTGATGTCGTAGCTCCAGACCAGGTAGGCCGGCTCGCCGTCGACTTCTACCAGGCGCCCGGAGATGACGCCCCAGTAGGGTTGCTGGCGGCCCAGCCGGGCTTCCCAGTCATCCAGCTCGCCACGGGATTCCAGTGTGGCGCGAAACCGCTGGGCTTCCTCGGGGTCGGTGAACAGTTGCTCGAGGGCGACCCGGCGCGCCCGCGCCCAGGCGTGGCGCCTCAGCAGGCGCTGGGTGACGAAGTGGACCTTGCCGGAGAGGGTGCCGATGAGGGCCACGTCGCTGGGGCTGGCTTCGAGGATGTCCCGCAGCAGCTCGCGGCCCTGGCGCAGCTCGCGGGTGCGAGCGTCCACCCGCGCCTCCAGGCTCTGGTTCAGCTCGCCCAGGCGCTCGGCCAGGCGTCGTTCGCGCCGGTAGTTGCGCACCAGTTGCAGCATCAGCAGCGAGCCGCCACCGAGCAGGCCGCAGAGGGCCCAGGCCAGGTTGTGGAAGTAGCGGTAGAGGTGCTGGCGCTCGCCGTCCAGCTCGTTGGCCAGGGAGATGTTGGCGGCCACCATCACTTCGTGCATGGCGAGCTGCAGGGGTGGCAGTTCATGGATCACCTCGCCGGCAAGCTGCCTGGCCGTGTCGCGGTCCTCCCAGCTGGCGCGCTGCTGCCAGCGGATGCTCAATTGCTCGACCTGGCGCAGGGTGCCGTTGACGTCCGGGCGAGGCTGGGGCAGGTGGGCGAACATCGGGTGGTCGGAGAGGTCGCGGGTCAGGCTGCGCAGCACGCCCAGGCGCACGGTGAAGGCCGAGGGGCTGCTGCCCCCGCTTTCCAGGCTGCGGGCCTCCTCGACGAGGCGGCCCATGGCGTTGCGGATCTGGTAGGCCTGCCACAGCTCGCCATGGGAGGTCGGGTGGCCCAGTTGCCGGGCCTCGCGGATCACCATCCACAGGCAGCCGGCCACCACCACGGCCATGCCGGCCAGCAGCGCCAGCAGGACGAACATGACCATCCGCTGGCGGGCGATGTAGGCGGCGTTGTCGGGCAGGCGCTCGGGCATGGCTTACTCGATGAAGATCTCGCTGAGTTGCCAGATGGCGCGGTTGTAGTACTTCTGGGTCCGCAGTTCGTGGTGCTGGTCGAACGGGTACATGAGGAACAGTGGCCCGAGGGATTCCACCGGCATCGGTTGGCCGTCGCGCTGGTAGGCGATGACCGGGGAATAGCGGCTGATGTCGCTGGCCGGGATGATCACCGAGTAGTCGTTCAGTGCGCGCATGCGCAGCTGGGCATTGGCCGGTGGGCTCACGTGCAGCTGGCGCAGCAGGTAGGCCAGGGGTACGCCGCGCCACTCGGAGACGCGATCATCTGCCGGGCCACGGGCCGTGACGGTGGTGGCGGGCATGCTCAGCAGGGTGCGCAGGGTGAAGGTGCGGACGGGTTGCCCAGGGCTGTGCACCCTCAGGGCGGGCAGGTCCAGCGGGTAGGCGGCCTCATCTGCCCGGACCCAGGAACAGGCCAGTAGCGTCAGGAAAATGGTGACAAAAAAACGTCGCTTTAACGGCATGCGACTGTCCTCGGGCCTCGTGGTGCCAGCATATCGTCAGCATGCCGGCAGGCTTGAGGGAATCCGACGAAACGTGATGGCGCTTTGATGTCCGTTCAGGAACGGTTCCGCCAGTTGCGCCACCAGCCGCCGCTGAAGAGGAAGCGCGGGAAGGTCACGAACTGCTCCATCAGGATGCGTCCCACCGCATCGCGGCGGCCCTCGAAGGGCTCCGGCGCTTCGTGCTCCAGGCGGTGGCCGTGGCCTTGCAGGGCAAGGGAGGCCAGCACGCCGATGATCCCCAGCGCCAGGGGCAGCCAGGCGAGGTCGAACAGGCCGGTGAGGATCACCAGCACCGAGACGATGAACAGCGGCACGGCGATCAGGTGCAGCACGAGGTTGGTGGGGTTGCGGTGGTTCCTGGCGTAGGTGCGCCACTGCCAGCGGTGAAGATCGGGATGACGTTTGCCCATGTGCGAATCCTCCGGGATTGGCGGGCAGTCTAGGCCGGCCCCGAGGGGGCCGGCGAATGGGTCTTCTCTATGGGTGGGATAGAAGCGGCTACAGCTTGAGCTGGCGGATGGCGCGGGACAGCTCGCTGGCCAGTTCGGCCAGCTCGTTGCTGGTGGCGGCGGAGCCGACGGTCTGGCCGACGGTGAGTTCGGTGACGTCGCGGATGCGCACCACGGCGCGGGTCATTTCCTCGGCCACCTGGCTCTGCTGCTCGGCGGCGACGGCGATCTGGGTGTTGCTCTCACGCATCTGCGCCACGGCTCCGGCGATGGCGGCCAGGGCTTCGCCGGCTTCGTGGGCCTGCTGCACGCAGCTGTCGGCCTTGTAGGAGCTCTCCTGCATGAACTCCACGGCGTCCCGGGTGCCGGACTGCAGGGCGTTGATCATGGAGGTGATCTCGTCGGTGGAGTCCTGCACGCGGCGGGCGAGGTTGCGCACCTCGTCGGCCACCACGGCGAAGCCACGGCCCATTTCCCCGGCGCGGGCGGCTTCGATGGCGGCGTTGAGCGCCAGCAGGTTGGTCTGCTCGGCGATGCCGTGGATGACGCTGACCACGCTGCTGATCTTCTGGCTGTCCTCGGCGAGGCGGCCGATCATCTCGGCGGTCTGCTGCACGCCGCTGGACAGCCCGGCGATGGACTCACCCACGCGGCTGACCACCTGCTGGCCATTGCCGGCCAACTGGTCGGCGGTGCGCGACTGGTCGCGGGTGTCGGCGGCGTGCTGGGCGATGTGGTGGACGGTGGCGGACATCTCGTTGATGGCGGTGGCGGCCTGGTCGGTCTCACTCTGTTGCCCGAGCATGCCCTGGCGGACCTCGCCCATGCTGCCGGCGAGGCGGGCGGCACCTTCGTCGAGGCGGGCGGTGACCTGGGCGACGGTGCCCACCACGCGCTGGAAGCCCGACTGCATGGCGTTGAAGGCGCTGGCCATCTGGCCCACTTCGTCGCGGCTGTCCAGCGGAACGCGGGCGGAGAGGTCGCCGCTCTTCTCCACGTGGAGCATCACGTCCTTGAGGGTGTTGAGGTGGCTGAGCAGGAAGCGGATCAGCAGCTGCGAGGACGCCAGCAGCACGATCATCAGCAGGAACACGGTGACGGCGTAGTTGAGGGTGCGATCAGCGAACACCTCGATGAAGCTCGGCCCTCGGACCAGCACGGCCACGCGCTGGCCCTGGCCGGCGTCCTGCACCTGGGCGCCGATGACCGGGTCGCTGCCGAAGAGGTTGTCATGGGGGAGGTCGACCCAGCCATTGGCACGGGCCAGCGCCGAGCCATCGACATCGCGCACATCGGGGCTGCTGCCGCTGGCGAAGACCACCACGTCCCCGCCGCCGGGCAGGGCCTGGCCGCTCGGCCAGGCCTTGAGCAGCTGCGCCCTGGATTGCGCCGCCTCGCGGGCAGCCTGCTGGCGGGCATCCTGCTCCAGGGAAATGGCATGCAGCACCAGGAGCAGGGTGGTGGCGAATGCCACCGCGTTGACGGCCCAGAACTTGTACTTCAGTGACAGGTCGCGAATCCATTTGCCCATGGGATCGTTCTTCTTCTCGGTATGGCTGTTGGCAAGGTGCCAGCATTGTTTCGCAGCACTCTGACGCGAAACTTGATCCTTATCAATTCGCACTTTCGCACGAAGAGGTTAGGCGATATCTGGCAGCCCAAAGAACTGACGAGCGCATGCCGTGCTGTGTGAGGCGAGCTGTTCCTGAGACTCGCCCCGGTGCAGCGCGACCTCCCGCAGGACTTCCGTGAGGAAGGCCGGCTCATTGCGCCCATGCTTGGGTTTCGGCCGCAAACTGCGAGGCATTAGGTAGGGCGCATCACTTTCCAGCATCAACCGACCGGCGGGAATGTCCCGCACCAGCGGGTGCAGGTGGGTGCCACGGCGCTCATCGCAGATCCAGCCGGTGATGCCGATGTGCAGGTCGAGGTCCAGGTAGGCGTACAGCGTGCGCTGCTCGCCGGTGAAGCAGTGCACCACGGCGGCGGGCAATTGGTCGCGGAAGGGGCGGAGGATCGCCAGCAGGCGCTCGCTCGCCTCGCGCTCGTGGAGGAACACCGGCTTGCCCAGCTCCACGGCCAGTGCCAGCTGTTCTTCGAGGGCCTTCTCCTGCAGTGGGCGGGGGGAGAAGTCGCGGTTGAAGTCCAGGCCGCATTCGCCCACGGCGCGTACGTCCGGCTCGCTCAGCAAGGCCTTCAGGCGACGAGCGGTATCGGCGTTCCAATGGCTGGCATCGTGGGGGTGGACCCCGGCGGTGCTGAACAGCCGTTGCCGCTCGGGATCGAGTCGGCGGGCCAGTGCCAGAGCGGCTTCGCTTTCCTTCTCGCTGGTGCCGGTGAGCACCATCTGCACCACGCCGGCGGCGATGGCGCGCTCCAGAAGGGCTTCGCACTCGGGGGCGAAGCTCGGGTGGGTCAGATTGACGCCGATGTCGATGAGTTGCATCTTTCCTACCTCTCTGATGCGAGCGGGGCAGGATAGCAAGCGCCCGATCAGTCGAAAAAGCCAATATTTACGTGGGGTTATGCGGGTTCGTCGGCAGGGCGACCGCCGGTGGCTGGCAATGCACGGCGGGCTGTGACACTCTCCGCGCCCCCTCGCTGGCGCCCAGGGAACTCCCCTGTGGCATGGCGTTCTCAGTCGCTCGGGTTCGCATGGTGCGGGCCGTACGGGTCCGGAGATCAGATGACGCGAATCCTGCCGCTGCTCGTGTGCCTGCTGGCCCTGCTGCCGTTCCCGGCGGCGGCGCGCCTGGCCGGCCCGCCGGAGAACTGGCAGCAGCCGAGCGAGGCCCGCGACCTGGCGCAGATCCGCCGGACCGGGGTGCTCAAGGTGCTGGTCAACCAGAGCCGCAACAGCTCTGGCGAGGTGAAGGGCCAGGCCATCGGCGTCGAGTACCACCGCATCCGTGCCTTCGAACAGTTTCTCAACCGTGATGGGCGCCCGCTCGAAGTGCGCATCATTCCCCGCCCCAAGGACCAGCTCGCCGCCGCATTGCTGCGCGGTGAGGGCGATCTGGTCGCGCCCGGTGAACTCCTCGATCCCCGTGCCACTTCGGACGTCAGCGCCAGTGCGCCGGTGCGTGAGCACGTGCCGCTGGTGCTGGTGGCGCGCACCGGTGACCGGCGTTTCCAGCGCCTGGAGCAACTGGCCGGGCGGGTGGTGACCCTGCCCGCCGGCAGCGGCGCGGCGGAGGCAGTACGCAAGGTGAACCGGCAGCTCGCCCAGCGCCACCTGGCCCCCATCGCCATCGAGTGGGTGGACCCGAGCCTGGCGGTGGAAGACGTGCTGGAGATGGTGCAGGCCGGCATCTATTCGATGACGGTGGTGGAGCAGCCCATTGCCGAGCGCTGGGCCAAGGTGCTGCCCAAGCTGCGCATCGACCGCCACCTGGTGCTGGACAACCAGCGCGACATGACCTGGTATGTGCGCCGCGATGCGCCGATGCTGCGGGCCAGCATCGACCGCTTCCTGGCGACCTACAAGACGCCGGCGGACCAGGACGCCACCTTCCAGCGCGTCTACCGGCGCCTCTACAAGGTGCGCTACCCGCTGGCCCGGGCTGATCGCCAGCGGCTTGAGAAGGTCCGCCCGGTGCTGCAGCGCTTCGCCGACGAGCATGCACTGGACTGGTTGAACCTGGCGGCGGTGGCCTTCAAGGAGTCCAGCCTCAACCCCGGTGCGCGGGGCGCCAGCGGGGCGACCGGGCTGATGCAGATCACCCCGGCTGCGGCACGTTCGGTGGGGGTGGGTGACATCCATGCGCTGGACAAGAATGTGCAGGCCTCGGCCCGCTACATGGCGAAGCTGCGCAAGGGCTTCTTCAACAGCGCCCAGCTCAACGAGCGTGAGCGCATGGCCTTCGTACTGGCGGCCTACAACGTGGGCCCGCAGCGGGTCCAGAGCCTGCGCGCCGAGGCTCGTCGGCGGGGGCTCAATCCCAACCAGTGGTTCTTCCAGGTCGAGCGCGTCGCCGCCGAGCAACTGGGCATGGGCGTGGTGAGTTATGTCAGCGCGGTCAACAAGTACTACCTGGCTTACGCCCGGGAGCGGGACGACCTGGAGGGGCAAGTCCGCGTGGCCAGTCGAGGGCGAAAATAATCGATTTTATCGATAGCGATTACGGGTTTTTTGCGATTTTAATATCGATAAATTTGGATAGGATGGCGTCCACCTGAACCCACAACGCTTCACAACGAAAGGAACAGCCACCATGTCGAACACCCTCAAGCGCCTCTTCTCCACCAATGCCGGCATCGGCATCACCCTGCTTCGCGTCGTCACCGGCCTGACCTTCATGGCCCACGGCTCGCAGAAGCTCTTCGGCCTGTTCGGCGGCTACGGCCTGGCCGGCACCGGCCAGTGGATGGAGAGCATCGGCCTGACCCCGGGCTACCTGATGGCCCTGATGGCGGGCAGCGCCGAGTTCTTCGGCGGCCTGGCCCTGGTGATCGGCCTGCTGGTGCGTCCGGCGGCGCTGTCGCTGATCGTGGCGATGGTGGTGGCGACCTTCAGCGTGCACTGGGCCAGCGGCTTCTTCATCACCGACGGTGGCTTCGAGTACGCGATGATCCTTGGTCTGATCGCCGCGACCCTGCTGGTCGAAGGGGCCGGGCGCTACTCCCTGGATCGCAAGCTGGCGCAATAACCCGGCGTTCGCGGCAAGCCCCACACGCAAACCCGAGGCAGTCACTGCCTCGGGTTTTTTCATGGGCGGCTTATGGGGCGGCCTGCTCGGCGCGACGGCTGGCCAGTTCCAGGGCGGCATTCAGGCGCAGGCGCTCGCGTTCGTCGAAGCGCTCCTCCGCCAGGCGCTGGATGGCCTGACGCCGGTCTGCCTCGCTCAGGCCTGCGTTGGCTTCGATGCGCAGTTTCTCTTCCTGGAAGGCGGCGATACGGCGATTCCAGCCCTGCCGGCGGCCGTCCAGTTCCTCCAGGCGCTGGGTGGCCTCGGCGCCTACCAGTTGCTGGCGCAGGCGGCGGATCTCCGCGGGGCTGGCCCCTTCGGCCTGCAGGCGGCTGGTGGCGGTACGCAGTTCCACCTGCAGTTGCGGCAGGAGCGCATCGTGCAGCTCCTCGGGCAATGCCTGGCGCAGCCGATCCACGGCGGCCGCCTTGGCGTCGTCGTCGAGGCTGGCGTCGTGGCGGATGGCCAGGCGCTCGAGGGTGAAGCGGTTGTACGCCTCTTCGCGGGCGAAGAACGCCTGGTGGGCTTCCGGGCTGAAGATCCGTGCGCGCAGGGCGGCCACGGCGTCCTCCCGCTGGCGCAGGGCCGCGAGGTCGGTCTGCTGGGGCAGGTCGCGTTCCAGTTCGATCAGTTGCCGCTTGTAGTCCAGGTACTGCTCCAGCAGTGCCAGGGCCTGCTGCCGGGCGGGCTCCTGCAGCTGGCTGGCGACGTAGTCGCGCAGCCGCTGCACGGT
This sequence comes from Pseudomonas sp. FeS53a, assembly GCF_000931385.1. NCBI lineage: Bacteria > Pseudomonadati > Pseudomonadota > Gammaproteobacteria > Pseudomonadales > Pseudomonadaceae > Pseudomonas > Pseudomonas sp. FeS53a. The sequence goes on along the minus strand of NZ_JYFT01000081.1, from coordinate 2,484 downwards.
GGTGGCCAGGGGCTCTTCACCCATGGCGGCGAGGAAGTAGTCGAACAGCAGGCGTATGTCTTCCTCGATCACCAGGTTGCCGGCTGCATCCACTCGCAGACGGCCATCGACTTCCGTCCCGGCGAAGGAGGGCGGGAGGGGGGCGATGGCTGTCGGCAGCGGCGGTGGGCCGGTGAGCGCAGGTTCGGGAGATTCGGTGGGTTCGGCCGCTTGCGGGGTGATGGTCGGGAGTGGGCTGCCGGTGCCCGGTTCGGCCTGCTCGGCGCCCTGGTGAAGGAACACGGCAAGGCCGCCGGCGAACAGCAGCGGGATGGAGAGAAGGCGCTTTTTCACGGTGACCTCGGATGAGGGACGGAGCCCGGAGGCTCCGCCCATGGGGTTACAGCCCTTCGTTCTTCAGGCGGTTGGCGTGCTGGCGGTAGACGCTTACAGGCGGCGTCTCGAACAGGCTGACCAGGCCGAACAGGTGGTTGACCTCGTCCAGGTGGTTCATGCGGTAGTCGTCACGCACGACCCTGCCCAGGTGGGAGCTGCAGCGGCCGACCAGCCCGTCGTTCTGCTGGCCCTTGAACGGCAGCGAGGTGATGAGCAGCAGGGGGTCGCTGATATCGAGGGGGTTGGTGAGGGTGCGGACGCCGCTCCAGGAGTAGTAGCGCACACCCCGGGCAGCGTAGGCGCCTTCGCCGCAGACGGTGGTGGGGACGCCCTCGGGGAAGCGGGCGTTGAACTTGGCCGAGCCGACGGGCGTCAGGGATTCCAGGCCGGCCAGCACATCCTGGGGCAGTTTGCTGGAGCTGCCGGAAATGACGTTGATCACCTTGCCGATGGCGTTGGCGATGTTGGCGAGGAAGGCTTCGCCGGCGGAGTCCCGTGGGATCTTGCGCAGGAAATCGGCGGTGGCGGAGCCTTTGTGGGGGCTGCCGACGGAGGTCACCGAGGCCACCAGGTTGGGTCGGATGCCGGCGACGTAGCGCGCGGTCGGGCCGCCGTGGCTGTGGCCGATGAGGTTGACCTTGGGCTTGCCGCTGATGGCGACGATGTCTTCCACCTGCTCCAGCAGTTCCTCGCCGCGGGCCTCGGTGGAGTTCAGCTGGCTGACCTCGGCGACGTAGACGGTGGCGCCGTGGCGTCTCAGCTCGGAGGGGATGCCGTACCAGTAGTCGATCCCGAGGATGCGGTCGAAGCCGAACATGCCGTGGGCCAGGACGATGGGGTACCGGGTCTGGGTGTAGCCGGTGGCGGCGAAGGACTGGGCGGAGGCGAGCAGGCCGGCGCCGAGGCCGAGGGCCAGGAAAAGTTTGCGTTTCGTCATGAAGTGCTTGCTCTTGCGGTTGATGGATGGGGACGCGGCGCTTCCCGCAAGGTGGCGTCTCGTCCGTGGAACGCTCAGGGCAGTTGGGGCTCTTCGTGAAAGCTGGAGTGGGCGTTTGTCGGGCCGTGACGGCCCAGTCGCCCGAGGCGGCAGGAGTATGCACGCGCTTACCGTGTCGAGTTGGCTGACACGCTTAACGCGCTTTGTAGGTTGTTTCTGAGGACTGGAGGCTGCGGCCTCTCTGAAAGCGGAGGGCGAGCAGCGTGTGGCGGCACCCCTGCCCGCGTCGGGTGCGGGCAGGCGGTTGCTAGGGGGCGGGTTTGTCGGTTCGCCGGCTGGCCAGCTCCATGGCGGCGTTCAGGCGCAGGCGCTCGCGTTCGTCGAAACGCTCTTCGGCCAGGCGCTGGATGGCCTGGTGCTTGTCGGCCTCGCTGAGGCCGGCATTGGCTTCGATGCGGGTTTTCTCTTCCTGGAAGGCGGCGATGCGGCGGTTCCAGCCTTGCCGACGGCCGTCCAGCTCCTCCAGACGCTGGGTGGCTTCGGCGCCTACCAATTGCTGGCGCATGCGGCGGATGTCCGCCGGGGTGGCGCCCTCGGCCTGCAGGCGACTGGTTTCCACCCGCAGTTCGGCCTGAAGCTGGGGCAGGACGGCATCCTGCAACTCCTCGGGCAGGGACTGCCGCAGGCGGTCCACGGCCTGGGCCTTGGCGTCGTCGTCGAGGCTGGGGTCATGCCTGATGGCGAGGCGATCGAGGGTGAAGCGGTTGTACGCCTCTTCCTGGGCGAAGAACGCGCGGTGGGCCTCCTGGCTGAAAAGGCGCGCGCGCAGGGCGGCGACGGCATCTTCCCGCTGGCGCAGGGCGGCGAGGTCGGCCTGGCGGGGCAGGTCGCGCTCCAGTTCGGCCAGCTGGCGCTTGTAGTCCAGGTATTGGTCCAGCAGGGCGAGCGCCTGCTGGCGGGCGGGTTCCTGCAGCTGGCTGCCGATGTAGTCGCGCAGGCGCTGCACGGTGGTGGGCAGGGGCTCCTCGCCCATGGCGGCTAGGAAGTAGTCGAAGAGCCGGCGCACGCCTTCTTCGATCACCAGGTTGCCGGCGGCGTCCACCTGCAGGCGGCCATCCACCGTGGTACCGGCGAAGGAGGGTGGCAGGGCAGCAACCTTCGGGGGTAGGGAG
>NZ_JYFT01000053.1:0-22981 GCF_000931385.1 Pseudomonas sp. FeS53a | reverse complement strand
CACGCATCTCCAAGATGGGCTCATCGCGCCTGAGGGCCGGCCTGTACATGCCCGCGATCAGCGCCCTGACCTACAACGAAGCGATCAGAGCCATGGGCGAACGGCTAAGGGAGCGGGGCAAGACCGGCAAGCAGATCGTCTGCGCAGCGATGCGCAAGCTACTGAACATCGCCTATGGCGTGCTGAAATCGGGCCAGCCGTTTGACGCAAAACTGGCCCTTGCTCACTAGCAATCAAGACGGTATCTACAAGGCATACGCAGAACGCCATTGGTGGATGGAAAGAGCGCCATCCACCCTACGCCCCGGGACGCGATGTGCCGGTTTGTGGGGGCGAAATTATTTGCGATTGGTCGGGGAGTGATCGGGCCGCGCCCATGGGTGAAGGCGCACCCCGTAGGGTGGATCGCGCTTTATCGATCCACCGGCGATGCCTTGTCGGGTGTCGACCTGAGCCCTTGAAACAGACAAGCCATCATTCCGAAGACAGGATTCTCTGAGGCTTTCCTCCATCCGGCGAGTACGAGATGAAATGTGGGTCATTCGGTCGCTGAACCCACAGGCGGCCACACGCCTCACACTCGTACATCGTTGTGAAGAACTCGCCGGTCAAGCTCGACAGCTTTTCGATAAAGAACTCGTCTTCCTTTACTGGCAGCCAGCTGCCATACGCCTCATGCACCAGCTCGGATAGCCGCCCCTCAGCCATGGCAATTCTCATGCTGGCGAACAGCGCTTCTACCCGGTCGTAGAACACCTCTTCACGGTCAGCGCGCAGCAGTTCGGCCTTGTAGGGTAGCGAGTCGGTCTGATCCACAATCACATGCCCGCAGCTGCATCCCAATTTGCTCATACGACCTCCCTCCCCTGTTTTGCGCCCGCTTCATGGCACCGCTTCATTTATCGCGTGGGTGTTCTACACCCAACCGCCCCAAACAAAAACACCCCGCCGGGGCGGGGTGTTTGTGGGGGGGCCGTCAGGAGGCGGTGTTGGTGGTCAGGTGGGCGTCGGGTTGGTTGCCGAGCTTGAACACCTTGAAGAGCACGGTCAGCAGTACGAGGAAGGCCGGGCCGATGTAGAGGGCGATGCGGGTGTCTTCGAAGAAGGCCATGAGCGCCACCACCAGCACCAGGAAGGCCAGGGCGAGATAGGAGCTGATGGGGAACAGCCACATCTTGAACTGCAGCTTGCCCTGTTCGGCGGGGCTGAGGCTGCGGCGGAACTTCATCTGGGCGAGCAGGATCATGGCCCAGGTCCAGATGGCGCCGAAGGTGGCGATGGAGGTGACCCAGACGAACACCTTCTCCGGCACCAGGTAGTTCAGCAGCACGCCCAGCAGCAGGGCGAAGATGGACAGCAGCAGGGCGTTGCGCGGGACGCCATTGCCGGAGGTGCGGCCGAAGGCGCGCGGGGCCTGGCCGTGCTGGGCGAGGCTGTAGAGCATGCGGCCGGTGCTGAAGATGCCGCCGTTGCAGGAGCTGAGGGCGGCGGTGATGACCACGAAGTTGATGATGCCGGCGGCGGTCTTGATGCCCAGGCGCTCGAAGGTCATGACGAAGGGGCTGCCCTGGGTGCCGATCTCGTTCCACGGGTAGATGGACATGATCACGAACAGCGCGCCGACGTAGAACAGCAGGATGCGCCAGAACACCGAGTTGATGGCGTCGGGGATGGTCTTCTGCGGGTTGCGCGCTTCACCGGCGGTGAGGCCGATCATCTCCACGCCGAGGTAGGCGAACATCACCATCTGCAGGGACATGAGCACGCCCTGCACGCCGTTGGGCATGAAGCCGCCGTGGGTCCAGAGGTTGCTGATGCCGGTGGCGATGCCGCCGTTGCCGATCCCGAAGAGGATCATGCCGGCGCCGGCCACCACGAGGGCGATGATGGTGACGATCTTGATGAGGGCGAACCAGAACTCGAACTCGCCGAAGGCGCGCACGGTGATGAGGTTGACGGTGCCCATGCTCGCCAGGGCCAGGAGGGCCCAGATCCAGCGGTCCACGTCGGGGAACCAGATCTGCATGTAGATGGCGACGGCGGTGATCTCCGCGACGCAGGTCACCAGCCAGAGGAACCAGTAGTTCCAGCCGGTGAGGAAGCCCGCCAGCGGGCCGAGGTAATCCTGGGCGTAGCGGCTGAAGGAGCCGGCCACGGGGTTGTGCACGGCCATCTCGCCGAGGGCGCGCATGATCACCAGGATGGCGAGGCCGCCGATGATGTAGGAGAGCATGATGGCGGGGCCGGCCATCTGGATGGCCTTGGCCGATCCCAGGAACAGACCGACACCGATGCAGGCGCCGAGCGCCATGAGCCGTATGTGTCGTTCACCCAAACCGCGTTGCAGTTGATCGCTGCTGGACATGAAGAACCTCTTATTTTTGTAAAAGGGCTGACACCCGCCAGGGGGTAACCCGGCGGGCGCTCTCGTTTCCCGCGGGCCCGGTTTGGGCGGGCGGGAGCAGAGGACGTCCGGGGCCACAGGGCATGCCTGTCGGCCAGGCTCGGACGGCCGGCTGTTGTATAGGGGGGTGTGCCGGGGGGCAACTTGCCAATCGGCTTCCGGGTTAAAACAGCTGAATCTGCTGCGCGGACTATACAGCGCAGTGAAAATGTCTTCGATACGACGAATTGACAGGAATAGCGCGGCTGGTACGCCCGTTCTGACCCGGGATCGACGGGGAAGCCGCGATTCCTGGCCGTTTCGCCAGAAAGCCCCTGGCCGGCCTGCGTTGTGGTGTCGCAGGCCGGCGCGTAGGTCAGCGCAGCTTGGGCCGGGTGCCCAGCAGGAGGCCGGCGAAGATCATCGCGCCGCCGAGCCAGTGATAGCCCTGCAGGGACTCGCCGAGCACCAGGTAGCCCAGCAGCGCGGTGAACACCGGCATGAGGTAGTTGGTCAGCGATACCTTGGCCACGCCGAGCACGGCAATGCCCCGGTTCCACAGCAGGTAGGCGATCAGCGAGGCGAAGGTGCCGGTGTAGCCGATGGCGGCGAGGTTGGCCGGGCTGGGGGCGAAGCCCTGGCCGCTGGCGATCTCCAGCAGGTACAGCGGCAGCAGCATGGGCACGCCGCAGAGGATCAGCGCGCCGAGGAACACCAGCGGGGGGATGCCCTGGAACCAGGCGGCCCAGCGCCGTTGCAGCAGGGTGTAGAGCGCCCAGTCGAGCACGCCGAGCAGCATGATCAGGTCGCCGGGGTTGAAGCGCAGGCCGGCCAGGGTGGCCAGGCTGCCCTGGCCGATCAGCACCAGCAGGCCGAGGATGGCCACGGCCATGCCGCCCCAGGCGCGTCGGGCCGGCCATTCCCCCAGCAGCACCCCGGCGCCGATGAAGGTGGCCAGGGGCAGGCAGGTGTTGAGCAGAGTGAGGTTGATGGCCACGGTGGTGCGTGCGGCGAAGTACATCAGCACGCTGAAGGTGCAGATGCCCAGCGCGGCCACCACCAGCAGGCGCCAGCCGGCGCGGCGCAGGGTGGCACGGTGCTGCCACAGGGGCTTGGCGATGAAGGGCAGGAGCAGCACCAGGGCGACGCTCCAGCGCCAGAAGGCCAGGGCGAAGGGCGGGATGTCGTCATGGAAGGCGCGGGCCACCAGGGCGTTGCCGGCCCAGCAGGCGCTGGCCAATACCAGGCCGGCCCAGGCGAGCGCCGGGGCGTATGTGCGGTTCATGGGTCAGCGCACGCCCTGGGGGCGCAGGCGGTACTGCGGCGGCAACTGGTCGATGCCGCTGACGGTGACGTTGAGGTCTTTCCAGAGGCCGTCCTTGATGCCGTAGATGCAGCCGTGCACGGACAGCGACTGGCCACGGTGCCAGGCGTTCTGGACGATGGTGGTGTGGCTGACGTTGGCCACCTGCTGCATGACGTTCAGCTCGCAGAGGCGGTCGACCCGCGCTTCGTCGGTGGGGAACTGGGCGATGTGGTCGCGGTGTTCGTAATAGAGGTCGCGGATGCTGCGCAGCCAGCCGTCGATCAGGCCGAACTGGGCATCCTGCATGGCGGCGCGCACGCCGCCGCAACCGTAGTGGCCGGTGACGAGGATGTGCTTCACCCGCAGCACGTCCACGGCGTACTGGACGACCGACAGGCAGTTGAGGTCGGTGTGCAGGACGACGTTGGCGACATTGCGGTGGACGAACAGGTCGCCGGGCAACATGCCGACGATCTCGTTGGCCGGTACGCGGGCGTCGGAGCAACCGATCCACAGGTATTCGGGCGCTTGCTGCTTGGCCAGTTTCTCGAAGAACTGGGGGTCGTCTTCCTTGATGCGTTCAGCCCAGCGGGCGTTGTTGTCCAGCAGCTGCTGCAGGTCGCTCATGGTGCTTTTCCTCCGTTGGCCGGCGCACCTTACGGAGGGGGGCCGGCTTTGACAAGGCTGGATGCCGAGTCGGCCGGCCCGGGGACATGGCGGCTGGGAAGGGCGGGCGCGCGGTCAGTCGAGCAGGGTGCAGGCCATGACGAGGGCGTCTTCACGACCGCCAACGGCGGGGTAGTAGCCACGGCGGCGGCCGACTTCGTTGAAGCCGTAGCGCTCGTAGAGGCGGTAGGCCGATTCGTTGCTGGCGCGCACTTCGAGGAAGCATTCGCGGGCGTTGAGCGCGCGGGCGCGGTCCATCAGGTGCTCCAGCAGGCGCAGGCCGAGGCCGCGCCCCTGGCTTTCCGGCTTGACGGTGATGTTGAGCAGGTGCGCCTCGTCGATGATCACGTTGATCACGCCGTGGCCGACCTGCTGGGAGCCTTCGAACATCAGCCAGCAGTCATAGGACTTGATGCCATCGGCGAAGATGCCGCGCGTCCAGGGGTGGCTGAAGGCGGCGTATTCGATCTTGAGTACGGCGTCGAGGTCCGCCTCGGTCATGGGGCGGAAGGTTACGGCATCGGTCATTCAGCGTTGTTCCAGCGGCGCATGACCCGGCGCATGGCGCGCCAGAGGTCCGCCTTGCGGTGCGGTTCGTCCATCAGCAGTTCCAGGCCGGGTACGGCCCAGGCGGCACAGAGCCCTTCGATCTGCAGCTCGCGGCCAAAGGCCTCGGCGTCGGCTTCGCCGGCAAAGCGCACGGCCGGCAGCCCCACCAGCCAGAGGCAGGCGCAGGCCGGGCCTTCTTCCAGGCGGGCAGCGAGGAAGCCCTGGAGGAAGTCGCGGGCGGCGTCGGGGCCCTGGTCCATGTTGCCGCGGGCCAGCAGCGGCCAGCGGATCGGCTCGCCGATGAGCTGCGGCGCGTCCGGCAGGCCGGCGGCGCGCAGCAGGTCCTTGAGCAGCAGGTAGGCCGGGTCGCGGCTCTGGAAGCCCTCCCCGGTGGGCAGCTCCACCAGCAGCAGGCAGGCACCGGCCCGCAGCAGTTGGAGGGCGAAGCGCGGCGGGGCCACCGGGGCGGCCTTCACCGGCTGGGGTGCGTCCACCTCGGGCTCCGCCGCCGGCTCGGGCACGGCCACGCGGGGCGTGCTGCCCGGGCGCGGCACCTCGATCTTCGGCCGGGGCGCTGCCGGGGCTTCGGTGCGTTCGGCCACGACGGCTGCGGCCGCCGGTTCCGGGCGCGCGGGGCGGACCGGTTCCGGCGTGGGCAGGGGCTCGGGCAGCACCAGCAGTTCGGGGCGCGAGGGGGCGGCGAAGGGCAGCGCCGTGCGCGGCAGCCAGGTGGCGACCTGCATGGCGTCGAGGTATGCGCGGCGGCGAAGCTCTGGGATCAAACGTCAGCTACCTGTGGATGGGCTTTGCGTACGCCGGCCTGCATGAGGTTCAGCGCGTTGAGATAGGCCTTGGCGGAGGCGACAACTATATCGGTATCGGCACCGTTGCCGTTGACGATTCGTCCGGCTTTTTCCAGGCGCACCGTCACTTCGCCCTGGGAGTCGGTGCCCTGGGTGATGGCGTTGACCGAATACAGCTGCAGGTTGGCGGCCGAGGCGGCGAGGCTTTCGATGGCCTTGAAGGTGGCATCCACCGGGCCGGAACCCTGGGCGCTGGCCTCGCGCTCGGCGCCATCGATGCTCAGCACCAGCCTGGCATGGGGCACCTCGCCGGTGCGCGAGGTGACGTCGAGGTGGACCAGGCGGAAATGCTCGGGAGCCTCTTCGCCCAGGCTGTCGGAGACGATGGCCTGGAGGTCTTCGTCGAAGATCTCGTGCTTCTTGTCGGCCAGCACCTTGAAGCGGGCGAAGGCGGCGTTCAGCTCGGCCTCGCCGGGCAGCTGGATGCCCAGCTCCTCCAGGCGGGTGCGGAAGGCGTTGCGCCCGGAGAGCTTGCCGAGGGAGAGCTTGTTGGTGTGCCAGCCCACCGACTGCGCGGACATGATCTCGTAGGTTTCGCGGTGCTTGAGCACGCCGTCCTGGTGGATGCCCGACTCGTGGGCGAAGGCGTTGGCGCCGACGATGGCCTTGTTCGGCTGCACCGGGAAGCCGGTGATGCCGGAAACCATGCGCGAGGTGGCGAGGATGTGCGGCGTGTCGATGGTGGTGTGCACGCCGAGGATGTCGGCGCGGGTCTTGATCGCCATGACGATCTCTTCCAGCGCGGCGTTGCCGGCGCGCTCGCCCAGGCCGTTGATGGTGCATTCCACCTGGCGCGCGCCCACCGCCACCGCCGCCAGGGAGTTGGCCACGGCCAGGCCCAGGTCGTTGTGGCAGTGCACGGAGAACACCGCCTTGTCGGCATTGGGGATGCGTTGCAGCAGCTGGCGGATGGTCTCGGCGTACTGGTGCGGGATGGCGTAGCCGACGGTGTCGGGGATGTTGATGGTGCGTGCGCCGGCGTCGATGGCCGCCTCGATGATGCGGCAGAGGAAGTCGATCTCGGAGCGCCCGGCGTCCTCGCAGGAGAACTCCACGTCGGCGCAGAGGTTGCGGGCATGGCGCACGGCGCGCACGGCCTGCTCCACCACCTGGTCCGGCTGCATGCGCAGCTTGTACTGCATGTGGATGGGGCTGGTGGCGATGAAGGTGTGGATGCGCCCGGCGTTGGCGCCCTTGAGGGCTTCGGCGGCGCGCTCGATGTCGGCCTCGACGGCGCGGGCCAGGCTGCACACGGTGCTGTCCTTGATGCTGTCGGCGATGGCCTTGACCGCTTCGAAGTCGCCGGGGCTGGCGATGGCGAAGCCGGCTTCGATCACGTCCACCCGCAGGCGCTCGAGGGCCTTGGCGATGCGCAGTTTCTCTTCCCGGGTCATGGAGGCGCCGGGGCTCTGCTCGCCGTCACGCAGGGTGGTGTCGAAAATGATGACGCGATCGTTGTTGTTCATTGTGGTCACTCTCCTCTTGTCCCGCCGGGGGTGCGGCCGAGCGCTGGCTAATGACGCCGCGGCTCGTGGCCGCGACGACGGATGGCGGATTGTGGCGCGAAACGCGCGGGGCGGGAAGGCGCGGGCGGCGCACAGGGGCGCCGCCGTACAGGCTCAGTTGATCGGCGTGGCGGTGAGGTTGGCGCGGATGTCGGCGTTCTGCAGCTTGACGCCGTACATGGAGGTGACAGCCCCGCCGGTGGGGTGTACGTGCTGGACGCGGTCGATGTCCACTTCCTTGAAGTGGACGCGCCCGTTCACCGCGAAGCCCAGCGGGTCGGGGGTGACGGGGGTGCAGCTGCTGCCGTTCTTGGTGCAGACCTTGGTGGGCGCGACGTCCAGGTTGAGGTCGGCGTTGAAGCCGTAGGTGTTGGCGTTGGGGTTCTTGGGGTCGCCGTCGGAGGTGTAGAAGTTATCCACAACCAGCTGGGCGCCGCTGCCGTTCACGCTGTTGAGGCGGTCGGTCTCGAGGATGATCTGGTTGCGCTTCTCGTCGGTGGCGACGCCGTTGACGGAGCTGTCGATGGTGGTGTCGCGGACGAAGACGTTCTTCAGCTTGACCGAGACGCCTTCGTTGCCCCGGTCTTCCCAGCGGCCGCCGCTGGCGGAACAGGCGCTGGCGGTGGAACCGCTGCCGCCCACGCAGAGGGCGCCGGCCCCGCCGGAGCTGAGGGCGAGGGTGGAGCCCTGTTCGTAGCGCTTGAGCACCAGCCGGCCGAGGCTGGCGCCGGTGGCGCGGTCGCCCCAGCGCAGGTCGGAGACGTCGAGGTTGGACCAGTAGGTGCCCTTGCGCAGCTCGACGCCGTTGTTGGTGACGTCCACGGTGCCGTCGCGGAAGTGCATGTCGTAGCGGGTGCCGGACAGCCACAGGCCCTTGCCGGTTTCGTCCACGGTGATGGCGGCGCGGGCGTCGCTGACCACGAAGTCGGCGTTGTAGCCGATGCCGTCGCCCACCAAACCGCCGGGCTTGAGGGTGATCTGGCCGTTGAGGGTGAAGTCGTAGGCCGGGAAGATTTCCATCAGCACCAGCAACTCGGTGCCGCCCTGCAGGGGTGCGTTGGCGCTGCCGACCCGCAGGCCGTCGAAGCTGTAGCTGCCCTTGAGGTTGTTGAGCCCCAGGCGCAGGCCGTCGAAGTGGCCGTTGTAGCTGCCCTTGCTCATGTCGCTCTGGGTGCCGGCGTAGCACCCGGTGGCGGCGCCGCCGGCGCAGCTGCGGGTGATGTCGAGGGTGAGCTGGCCGCTGCCGTAGGTGCGCAGGCCGCTGAACCACATGCTGTTGCCGTTATCGGTGAGCGAGACCGCGCTGTTGGCCATGTTCCAGCTGAGGTCGGCGGTGAGGCCGGTCAGCCCGGAGTTGGGGTCGCCGCCCGGGCGCAGGGCGATGCTGTTGCGGCGGCTGCCGTCGTCGACGAAGTTGAGGTCGATGCCGAGGCTGCCGAGCTTCTGGTTGGTGGGGTTGCCGAGGATCAGCCCGCCGAGGGTGGCGTTGAGCTTGAGGTCGGCGAAGGCGATCTGGACGAAGCTGCCGTTGGCGTCCTGCACCAGGTCGAGGGTGAGGCCGTTGAGGCTGCGCAGGGTGCCGGAGAAGTTCTCGGCGCGGAGGATGCCTTCGTCCTGGTACTGGAACAGGCTGTTGCTGATGCTGACGTCGGTGCGCACCCGCAGGCCGGAGCCGCTGGCGCCACCGCTGGAGACGCTGACGGTGCCGCCCAGGCGCAGGTCCATGTTGAGCTTGCCGAAGCTCTTGTCGGCGCCGGGGCCGCGCAGGTCGGGAGCGTCCGGGGTGACGGGGCTGGCCGTGGGGTCGCCGCTGACCAGGTCGAGCCCGATGCCGCCGATGGCGGCGACGACGCGCGAGTTGCCGAGGTCGAGCTTGACGGCCTGGCCGTCGCCGCCGCTGACGATGTCGAGGTAGGCGTTGTTCAGGTAGGCGTCCAGGCTCATGCCCTTCACCACCAGGTCGTAGCCGTTGTCGCGGTAATAGAAGGTGACGTCGGAGAGCGACAGGCGGCTGTCGTCCACCGAGATGCCGGTGACGCCGCTGGCGCCCCCGCCCTTGAGCTTGAGCACGCCGCCGAGGGTGTAGAAGGCGCGCAGGCCGCCGAAGCTGCGGGGGCTGCCGCCCATTTCGACGCTGTTGACGTTCATGACCCGGGCACCGCCCTGGTGCTGCACCTGCAGGCGGCCGCCGGTGACGTCCACCTGGGTGGTGGAGGTGGTGGTGGCGCCGGTGCGGGCCTGGTTGCTGACGCCCTTGAGATTGAGGCTCTGGCCGTCCTCCTGGTAGCTGATGGAGCTGGCGGACCAGGTGCCGGTGGTGGTTTCCAGGGTGATGCCGTCCCGGCCGCTGACATCGGAGAGCGCGGAGTCATCCAGCGCCTGCATGGCCTGGGCCAGGGGGCTGAGGAGGATCGCGAACAACGCCACTGCACGCATCGCCTGCTCCTTCTTCTTATTTGGGGAACACCAGCACGCTGCCTTGCATGCGGATGCTGCCGTCGATCCGGGCGGAAAAGATGTTGGTCTGCTGGTAGGTGGCGTCGCCGCCGTTGGCGACGGTGCCGGCCTTGTTGCGCCAGCCGCCCTGGTTGGCGACGGCGAAGGCGAAGCTGCCGTCCTTGAAGCGCACGTTGTTGGGCAGGCCCAGCTCGATCACGTCCTGGTTGAAGCCGGCGCTGGCGTCGTTGATGGCGCGGGTGCGCAGGGTCAGGCCCTCGAAGCTGAACACGCCCTTGAGGTTGTCCAGCACGTACCAGCCGCCGTTGGCTTCGGTGCGGATGGCAACGCGCATGCCGCAGGCTTCGGGGGTGCTGGCACCGGCGGTGGCGCAGCTGCGTTCGTTGACCGCCCACTGCGCGGGGTTGTTGCCGGCGGGGGTGTTCCACAGCACGCCGCCGGCCTTGTTGATGCTGAACTCGCCGGAGAGGTAGACCCCGCCCTGGCCGCTGGTGGCACTGAGGTCGGCGTCGTCCAGGGGCTTGAGTTCGGCCTGGGCGCCGGCGCTGGCGAGCAGCAGGGCCAGGGTGAGCAGACGGGTCCTAGAGGTCATGGCTGGTCACCTTCAGGTAGTTGATGCTGAGGCCGCCGATCTCGTTGTAGCCGAAGTTGTAGCCGCCGGTGGCGGGGTCGCCGGTGCCGGACTTGAGGTTGTTGATGATGATGCTGGTGCGCGGGGCGTTGGCGTAGAAGTCGTCGGCCAGGGCCTGCTTCTGCGCGGCGGTGGTGCCGGAGGCGGTGGGGTTCTGCAGCTCCAGCACGAACTGGCCGTTGCTGCTGACGTCGAACAGCAGCGGCTGGCTCTTGCCGTAGCCCAGCGCCACGGTGGCGTAGGCGCCGCTCATGAAGAGCGTGCGGTCGCGCTGCTGTTGGGCGGTGGTGCAGTTGGTGGTGCCGGCGGCGCAGGACATGAGCTGGATGCTCTTGGCGAAGACGTTCAGGCGCAGTTCGCCGACCATCTGGTTCTTCACCTTGTCGCCCCAGAGGCGCAGGTAGGAACCGTCCATGGCCAGTTCGGCGATGTCGAGGTTGATCACGTCGGTGCGCCCGGCGGCGACCTGGAAGTCGAAGCGGATGCCCAGGTCGACCTTCTCGCTGGCCCGGCTGGAGCAGGTGTTGCCGCCGGTGCTGTAGCCGCTGATGCAGGCCGACCCGCCGCTGGTGAGGCGCTCGGGGAAGGTGAACTCCAGCACCGAGATGCCGCTGGGGGTGGTCTGCACCCACTGCCCGGCATCGTTGAGGGTGCGCATCGACTCGCCCCGGGCGAAGTTGAGGGTGAAGGGATGGTCCAGCCGGCCGATGGTCACCGGGTTGAGGTTGGCGCCGTTGTTGCTCCCGGTGGCCCCCAGGTAGAACTCCTTCACGGCGATGGGCACGTTCTGCCCGCTGCCGTTGGTGATGTCATTGAGGGTGATGGTGGCGCCGCTGGCGTCGAGCATCACCTTGTCCAGCACGAAGCCGATGCCGGCGCCGTCCACGGCGGACAGCTCGGAATCATCCATGGCCTGCATTTCGGCGTTTGCCAGGGCCGGCAGCAGGCACGACAACAGGGCCAGGGTGCGCATGGTCAGCACCCCTTGGTGGCGGAGCCGAGGCAGGTGTCCTGGCGGGGGATGCCGTTGAACGCCTGGTCGAAGTCGATATTGATCGGCGACACCATATTGCCGTTGGCGTCCCGGTACTTGGGCATGTTCATGAAGGCGCCCTTGAGGGCAGTCATGAAGGCGTTGCTGTCCATGTCGCGCCAGGCCACATCCTGGGTCTGCAGGGAGATGAAGAAGCCCTTCGCAGCGCCCTCCATGCCTGCCATGTTGCTGGTGTTGCCCACGGGCAGGGACTCGAACTGGGAGAGGTTGAAGCAGGTCTGGATACCCAAGATGCCGCAATTGTTGGAGCGAATGATGGCAAGCGCGAGATCAGATATCCCAGGAAGGCAGCCGCTGGTGCACTTCAGGCCGTCGCCGTTGACCACCCCCGCACTGGATGACCTTGTAGGGTCTGCCCTGCCAGAGCTGTCGACCAGGTTCGCGTCAGCCTCCAGCGTACTGGTTTCATAGATACCCCCCGCCCCTAAAAGGAATTGCTGCCATCCGCTGGCATTGGCATAAACCGCCCTGGCCGAGCCTTTGATATGCACGGGGATATTCCCGGTCAGGCTCTGAATGTCACCCGAGAGAATCCCCTTGGCCTCGCCAAAGCCGATACGCACCCCCACCACCTGGTTGCCCGAGTAGGCGAACTCGACGAAGGGGTTGGAGACCTTGAAGGGGTTGATGGTGTTGTCGGCATTGACGGTGCCGAGGGCAAAATTGTTGATCAGGATGTCCGACGAGCCGGCCGCCTCACCGGCGCGATCGTACTGGCCGAGCTGGAGCTTCTTGATGTTGAGCTGGGTGTCGACGTCCACCCCGAAGTTGACGCGGGTGTAGTTGATGCCGGCGTTGGCGTCGGTGGTCAGGTTGATGAAGGCCTGGCCGGTGATGGTCGAGAGTTCGGCGTCATCCAGGGCCTGCATCTGGGCCTGGGCACTGGTGGCCAGCAAGCTGGCGGCGAGCAGGAAGACAGCGCCCCTGAAGGGACTGCGAGACGGACGCATGGCGGGTTCCCTCACTTTTCTTGTTATCCGGGGCCGCTCCGGGGGCGGCACGATTCCGTGTTGCCACTATAGGGGCGCCCCCGCCATTTAGGCCCGACCCATAGGCGGGAAAAGGGCGGAATTGCATGGGCCCCGTACCGAGCGGCCGTTGCGGTTGTTACCCAACGCCACACTCCCCGTCCCGACCTTGGTTAGGTGGGCGATGAGGTCATGCACTGGTGAACTGCAGCCCCATTCAACAAGGAGTCGTTGCCATGCAGATGCTCTACATCCGCCCTATCGCTGCAGCCATGATCATGTTTCCGCTAATAGCCACTGCAGAAGCCGGAAGCCTAATCGAACGTCAGCTCCACTTCATGGAGGGCGCCACGAAATCCCTTGAGGCACCTAAGCAGCGACCCAAGCTGTTTGGCCGCCTTGCCGAATCGGCCAACGCTCGAAGCGGGAATATGGGTATTGGAAAAGTGATCACCTACGATCTGGTCAACTATGCGCCCTACAACGGAGCCCCAACGGACACCAGCACGCTGAACATCGTGTTCATGGGCTTCTCGTCATCCAGCCCTGCCTTGGGTTCTGCAACCGCCGAGCTGGGCCCGATCAGCAGCATCCTGTTTGCAAGAATGGCCAAACCGAACAGCAACGCTGCAGCGCCTGAACAGGGATTGATCTGCAACTTGTCCGTCACCAGCCAGACACCGGTTCAGGCTGTGGTCATCGATGGGGTCAACGTACCGCTCTCCTTCGCATTCGACGCGAGCGCCAGCGAGAAGACCTACAACGCGGTCGTGCCAACCGGCTACTCCCAGGCCGAAAGCCAGTTGTATTACCAGCAGCAGCACGCCTTCTGCACCACCTTCGAGTCCTTCAACAGCACCTACCCCAACGGCGCCTCGGTCCCGGTGACGCTGGTGCCCTGATCGCCCAGGTGACGCACTGCGTCAGTTTGCGACTGGCGCAGGAGGGGGGCCTGGGGCGTAGAATCGCCCCAGGCCATGCCAGGCCGCGCCTTCACGGCCTGGCATGTTTTCTGCTCCCACCCTGCCATGGCCGCCCTCCTCTCTCTCATGACCACAGACCCGGATTACGCCGACGCCCGCTGGGACGAACTGAAGAACCAGAACGACCTGGCCTGGGACCTCGACGCCATCACCGACCGCCAGCAGGCCATCGACTTCCTGCTGCGCTTCGAGAACCGCCTGTGCGTCTACTCCAGCTACGTGGAGAAGCTCTACAGCAACTACAGCTTCGTGGTGCCGGAGGAGGCCCACGGCAGCATCACCATCCTGCCCGACGAGCAGGCCTGGCATGACACCTTCCACGAGATCCCGCCGGAGGCGGTGCAGCCCACGGGCATCCACATCCTCCCTGGCGAAACCATGGGCCACACCGGCCTGTACCTGAAGATCCCCGGCGAGCATCGCCTGGCCGCCTCCCGCGAGGTGCCCTTCCAGGAGGGGCTGAAGCTGCTGATCCAGCGCTACCAGGCCAAGCACGACCACTTCCTGCCGGTGCTGGCCAAGGGTGACCTGCGCGAGTACGAGGCGCGCATGCCGTCGCTGCACCTGCACCGCGTCGACACCACGCGCCTGGGTCACCTGTCGCAGCTGGAGGTCAACACCATCAAGGCCGCCATCGCGGACCACCTGATCGGACTCTTCCGCCACGCCTGACCGGGTGCGGCACGCGATCCTTTGATCGCTTCGGGCTGATTCGTCGCCCCCCTCATGCAGTACAATCGCCCCCTTTTTCCTGGCAGGGACCGTCTCCCACGATGATCGAACCCAAGCGCGTCTTGCGCGCCCTCGCCGAACACTGGTCGCTGCTGGAGCCGCTGTGCGAGCGCTTCGATACGGGCACCCTGAGCCTGTCCGAGCTGCGCATGCAGGTCGGCGCCCAGTTGCCGGCGGGCACGCCCACCGATATCACCGCGTTGCTCGACCAGTGGATCCGCCTGGATATCCTGGTGCCGGTGGCCAAGAGCCCCAACCGCTTCGAGCTGAACGCCCAGATCCACGACTTCCTCGCCTACCTGCGCCGCGAGCACCGCCTTGGCCTGTGCCTGGAGATCGAGGCCTACCTGCGCCACCTGGAGCGCCTGGCCGGGCACATCCAGGAAGCCTTCGAGATCCGCGACGGCAACGACCTGGCACGCCAGCTGCGCCTGCTGGACATGCGTGTGCGTGACGTGCTGAAGAAGCTCGACAACGACGAGCAGGCGCTGGTGGGCGTGGCCGAGCGGGCCAAGACCAGCGACCGGCAGATTCCGCTGCGCCAGCGTTATGCCGAGGTCCTGGCGACCTGGGACGAGTACGTCGAGCCGATGATCCAGCTGGTGTCCGCCGATGGCGCCTTCGAGCAGGGCGTGCGCCGTGTGGAACAGGTGCTGCTCAAGCTGCTCGGTGAGCAGCAGCGCCTGGGCCAGCTGGTGGACGACGACCTGCTGCTGCGCACCCATGCGCGCATCCTGGAGATGCAGACCACGGCCCAGCTGACCCTGCGCAAGGCCCGTGAGCTGCTGCTGCCGCTGCGCGAGGAAGCGCGCCGGCACAACGCCGTGACCCGTGGCGCGGCCCTGGCGCTCTCGGTGATCCGCAAGAAGGGCCTGGACGGGGTGCCCCAGGCGGCGATGCCGCTGTTCACCCGGCCGCAGAGCACCTTCCTCGGCAGCGCGTCCCAGGTGGAGGCCTACGTCTACGCCCTGGCGCGCTTCGAGCCCAAGCCGGCGCACTTCCCCAAGGCCGGCGTTGGCCGCAAGGGCGCGCCGCCCAAGGCCCCGCGCACAGCACGGGAGATGATCGAGCGCTGCGAGCAGGCCCTGCCACTGCCGGACCTGATGGCCTGGCTGCTGGAGCAGGAGCCGGACGGCGCCACCGACGAATTGCTGTACTGGTTCTCCCGCCTGTCGCGGGATGGCCGCTTCCAGCGCGAACGCCTCGAGCGCCGCGACTACCTCACCGCCGAGCATCAGGTCAGCCTGAGCTCCTTCGCCCTCATCAAGAGCGAAAACCATGCAACTTGATCTTTCCGAAATGACCCAGCTCCAGGCGATCTTCCGCGAGCTGTTCAAGGGCTATCACCTCTCCCGCAGCGAGCCGGAGTGCTACGCCCAGCTGTCCACCATGCAGGACCAGTACCGGGCGCTGTTCAAGGCCCTGGGCTTCGAGCTGGTGTGCGACCCGCGCGGCTTCTACTACTTCGTGCCCGAGCAGATGGGCGCGCAGGTGAACAAGACGGCGCAGCGCCTGGCACTGTTCACCTTCATCCTGGTGGAGCACCTGGCCGACCAGGGCCGCGACCCGCTGGCGGTGCTCGACGGCGGCAGCATCGGCCGTGACGAGCTGCCGGCCCTGCTGGACAAGTACCGCGACCTGTTCCTGCAGGCCGAGGTGACCACCCATGAGGAGCTGGAGGAGAAGATCATCCGCCGCCTCACCCAGTTGGGCTTCGCCGAGGACAGCAACGGTGTGTACCGCTTCCTGCCGCCGATGCACCGCTTCCTCGATGTGTGCCTGTCGGTGCAGCACGACCGCGACCTGGCGGCCAGCCTGCACAGCACCGACCTGCCGCTGCAGGCACCGGTGCTGATGGACGACGACGGTGACGAGCCCATCGTCAGCCTCGATCCGCAGGAAAGCCCTGCGGATGAGTCCGAAGAAGACGCCCTGGCCCGCGCCATGGCCGAAGAGCGCGCTGCACAGGAGATCGACGCATGAGCCAGGAACGCTACGGCATCCGCCGCTTCGCCCTGCTGAACACCGCCGGCTACAGCCTGGGCCTGTTCCCGCTGGAGAACCCGCTGTCGGTCTACGGCGCCAACAACCTGGGCAAATCCGCGTCGATCAACGCGCTGCAGTTCCCCATCCTGGCGCGCATGTCGGACATGAGCTTCGGCAAGTACAGCCTGGAGCAGTCACGCAAGTTCTACTTCGCCACCGACACCAGCTACATCCTCGTGGAGGTGTCCCTGCCCCACGGCCCGCACGTGATCGGCGTGGCCGGTCGCGGCCCGGGCGGCGGTTTCGGTCATCAGTTCTTCGCCTACCAGGGCAGCCTGGACCTGGATCACTACCAGAAGAACGGCACCTGCCTGCGCCAGCGCGAGCTGTTCGCCAACCTGGAGCGCGAGGGCATCAAGGCCTACGAGCTGAAGCCCGATGAGCTTCGCCGTCTGCTGGTGGGCGGGCATACCTCGATCCCGCTGGACCTGACGCTGATCCCGCTGCGCTCCACCAGCGAGCACAGCCTGAAGACCTTCCGCGCGCTGTTCATCAACCTGCTGCACATGCGCGAGATCACCGCGGCCAAGCTCAAGCAGCTGTTCCTCGATGCGTTCGAGCACAGCCTGCGCTCGGGCAGCGTGGACTACATCGCGGCCACCGAAGAGGCCTTCCGCGATGTGCGCCGCATGGAGCAGGACTACCAGGCGCTGGTGGCCGCCGGCCCGCTGGTGGAGGCGCTGGCCAACGGCGTGACCCAGCGCGAGATCCTGCGCGGCAAGCTGCATCGCCTGTCGCCCCTGCTGGATTCGCTGCTGGGCACCTGGCACGACTATTCGGGCGCGCGCCGCGAGGAGCTGGTGATCCAGGCCGAGCACTACCGCAGCGAGCAGGACGGCCTGCAGAACGAGCAGCGCGGTGGCACCACCGAGCTGATGCGCCTGGAGCGCGAGATCACCGAGACCCAGCGCTGGCTGGGCGAGCTGGCGGTGCTGAAGAACCGCTTTGCGCTGGTGGAAGACGCCAAGGTGCTGGAACAGCAACTGCTGGCCGCGAAGGACGCCCACGACGAGCTGGCCGGCGCGCTGGCGCAGTCCCGCCAGTTCTCCACCGAGGACCTGGACGAGCGCGTGCGCGATCTGGAGAAGCGCCTGAAGGCGGTGAAGCAGCAGCTCGACCATGCCGACAACAACAGCTACTCGCGCCTGCGCGAGGAGTTCTCCCAGGCCGACGTGGATCGCCTGATGCGCCTCTTCAACGGCCAGCTGTTCAGCCTGCCGCTGGGCGAGAAAGGCATCCAGCTGGATGACGCGGACGCCTGGGTGAAGACTCTGGAAGCGGTGCTGGATGGCTTCAAGGGCGATCACTTCATCGTCCCCGGCCTGGAGGTGGACCTTTCCCACATCGAGCCGCCGGCCCTGCAGGCCCTGGCTGACCGCGCGGCGCTGCGCGACCAGAAGGACCGCCTGGAACGCGAGCTGAAGCAGCTGAAGACCCAGCAGTCCGTGGCCGCCGACCGTTCCGCGAGCAAGGCCCAGGCCGAGCAGCTGTACCAGGCGGTGCTGGATGCGCAGAAGGCCCTGGAGGACTTCCGCAAGACCCAGACCCTGACCGCCGAGGAGCCTGCCAAGCTGGAGAAGCTGGCGGTGCTGGAAGCCTCGCAGGACGAGCTGAAGCGCTCCAGCGATGCGTTCACCGAGCGCGTCCAGCAGCTGTCCGCCAAGCTGCAGCTGGTGGGCCGTCAGCTGGCCGACCTGGAAGCCAAGGAACGCACCCTGGAAGACGCCCTGCGCCGTCGCCAGCTGCTGCCGGCCGACCTGCCCTTCGGTACGCCGTTCACCGACCCGGTGGACGACAGCCTCGATAACCTGCTGCCGCTGCTCAACGACTACCAGGACACCTGGCAGGCGCTGCAACGCATCGATGGCCAGATCGACGCGCTCTATGCCCAGGTCCGTCTGAAGGGCGTGGCGAAGTTCGACAGCGAGGAAGATGCCGAGCGTCGCCTGCAACTGCTGATCAACGCCTACGCCCACCGCCAGGACGAGGCGCTGACCCTGGCCAAGGCCCGCCGTGCGGCGGTGACCGACATCGCCCGGACCCTGCGCAACATCCGCAGCGACTACGACAACCTGGAACACCAGCTGGCGCTGTTCAACCGCGAGATCAACAAGCGGCAGGTGTCGAACCTGGCGAGCTTCCGCATCGTGCTGGCGCCGAACAAGGATGCGCTGCGCCACATCGACCAGATCATCCACAGCGCCGGCCAGTACGAGGAAGGCGAGACCCTGTCGGTGTTCGACCTGACCCAGTCCGCCGAGCAGGACGCGAAGAACGAGGAGGCCAAGGAGTACCTGGCACGCCTGGTGGCGGCCAACGGCAACCAGCTGGGCCTGAAGGACCTGTTCGAGCTGGCGTTCGAGATCACCAAGGTGCATGGCCAGCCGGTGATCCACACGGACATCGATGGCGCGGCGTCCAACGGTACGACCATGACCATCAAGGCGCTGACCAACATGTACCTGCTGCTGCACCTGATGGACCGCGAGCAGGCCGGGCGCATCCGCCTGCCCTACTACCTGGACGAGGCGGCGGACATCGACGAGCGCAACCAGCAGGCGCTGATCGAGACCAGCGCGCAGCTGGGCTTCACGCCCATCCTGGCGTCGGTGAAGCCGCAGGTTTCGGCCCACGTGGCCATCGACCTGGAAGGCGGCAGCGGCCCGAACGGCATCTACATCGACGAGGCGGACTGGAAGTTCATCAAGCCCCGCGAGAAGGCAGCCAGCCCGGCCACCGCCGAGGCGACGGGTTCCGAGGTGGAGCCCGCCTGACCGGGATGCTGTTTCGCTGACAACAAAAAGGGCCGCTTCGCGGCCCTTTTTGTTATCGGGGTGGGGTCATTTGCCGAGTTCGATCTTCGGTGCCCACTTCAACCACTCTTCGTTGAGTTCGTCGTGCAGGGCGAAGGTCTGGCCGGGGATGGCCGGGCTGCCCATCTGGGCGTTGTCCGGGGTGGCGAAGGCGATGCCGCCTTCCAGCAGCGCTTCGAGGGACTCGGTGCGCACCTTCACGCCCTTGAACAGGCCGGCGTCGATGCCAACGCCGCTGGCATTCCAGAAGCGCGTGCCGCTGCGCACCAGGGGCGCGTAGCGGGGCTCGATGAGGATGTGGATCAGCACCCGGTCGGCGGAGCTGCCGAGTTCGAAGCTCTCCACCTTGCCCACCGGCACTTCGCGGTAGCTGACCACGACGCCGGGCTTGATGGAGCCACGGCGGGCGGTGCTGAGGGTGACGCGCAGGCCCTCTTCCCGGGCGATGGTAGACGGGGGCTGGGCCAGGGCGGTGAAGCGCGTCTGGCTGGCGCCCTTGCGGGAGGACGGCTGGACTTCGAGGTACTGGCCGCTGACCAGGGTGTCGAGGTTGGCGGTGCGCACCAGGCCGAGCTCGGGCTTCACCACCCAGAACTGGGTGCCTTCGCGGGCAATGCGCTCGGCGGACTCGGTGATGCGGGCGACCACGACGACGCGGCTGAGGTCGTCCGCCAGGGAGATGCGCTCGACGCTGCCGACGTCCAGGCCCTTGTAGCGGACCGGGGTGCCTTCGCGCAGGCCGTCGGCCTGGGGCATGAGGATCTCCACCAGGGTGCCTTTGCCGAGGGCGAGGTTCTCGTTGTCGTAGAGGGTGAAGCGCCGCGGCTTGGTGACGGGGGTGGCCTTGGCGTCGGGGGTGGCGAAGGCGATGCCGCCGGCGAGCAGGGTCTGCAGGGACTCGCTCTTCACTTCGACGCCGGAGAGTCCGCCCTTGATGCTGACGCCGCTGACGTTCCAGAAGCGGGTGGATTCGTTCACCAGGGAGGCGAACTCGGGCTCGATGTGCACGCCGACCACGACGCGCTGGTGGTCGCGGGAGAGCTGGTAGCTCTGGATGCTGCCGACGCGCATCTGTTTGTAGAGGATGGGGCTGCCGACATCGAGGGAGCCGAGCTTGTCGCTGGTGAGCACCAGGTGCAGGCCGGGGGCGTCGGTGTTGAGCGGCGGGGCCTTGGGCCGGGCGGTGAACTCACGGGTGGGGGTGCCGCTCTTGGCGAAGCGCACGGCGATGTAGTTGCCCTTCACCAGCGCTTCGATGCCGCTGATGCCGGCGAGGGAGATGGAGGGTTTGACCGTCCAGAACTCGGTGCCTTCGACAAGGAAGTCTTCGGTGCGGGGCTCCATGGTCAGTTCGGCGGTGGCGCCGGCGAAGTTCTTGTCCATGTCGAGCTTCTTGAGGGTGCCGACCTGGACGCCGTTGTACATGACGGGGGTGTTGCCGGGGTTGAGGCCGCTGACGTCTTCCATCCGCAGCAGGACCTTGAGGCCCGCCTCGGCCGCCTCGAAGCCGTCGTAGAGGCGGAAAGGGATGGTGGAGTCGGTGGGCGGGCTGTCCTGGCGGTTCTCGGGCGTGGCGAAGGCGATGCCGCCGGCGGCCATGCTGAGCAGCGATTCGGTGCGGATCTTGACCCCGGAGAGTCCGGCGGTGACGTTGAGACCGCTGGCGTTCCAGAAGCGGGTGTGTTTGCGCACGAGGTGGGCGTAGGGCTGTTCGACCAGCACCTTGATCTCGACGGTGCGCTGGTCGGCGGCGAGCTGGTAGCTCTTCACCTGGCCGACCTGGATCTGCCGGTAGTAGACGGGGCTGCCCTGTTCCAGCGAGCCGAGGCGCTCGGCCTTGAGGGTGATGTGCAGGCCGGGCAGCGAGTCGGAGAGCGGCGGCGGTTCGGCGAGGGCGTGGTACTTGCGCTCGGGCTCGCCCTTGACCGGGTCGATGGCGATGTAGATGCCGGAGACGAGGGTTTCCAGCCCGGTGACGCCGGCGAGGGAGACGCGGGGGCGGACCAGCCAGAAGCGGGTTTCCTTGCTCAGGTAGGGCTCGGCCTCCTTGAGCACTTCGACGGTGGCGACTACGCCCTTGATGTCGTCGCTGACGTGCAGGTCGGTGACCTTGCCGACCTGGATGCCCTTGTACATGAGCTGGGTCTTGCCGACCTGGATGCCTTCGCCGTTCTCGAAGTAGATGGTGATGTTGATCCCGGCTTCGTTCATGGACTTCCAGCCCAGCCAGAGGCCGATCGCGAGGGCGATCAGGGGCAGGACCCAGATGGCGGACCAGTTGGTGGTTTTCTTCTTCGTGGGCTTGGGCAGGTCAGCCATGCTCGTCGTCCATATCGGTGTTGTCCCAGATGAGTCGGGGGTCGAAGGTCACTGCCGCCACCATGGTGAGGACCACGACGCTGGCGAAGGCCGCGGCGCCGATGTTGGCCTCGATGCTGGCGAGGTTCCCGAAATTGACCAACGCCACGAGGATGGCGATCACGAAGATGTCCAGCATGGACCAGCGGCCGATCCATTCGATGAATCGGTACATGAGGATGCGCTGGCGGGCGGACATCGGTTGGTGGCGTTGTACGGAGTAAAGCAGCAGGGCGATGCCCACGAGCTTGAAGGTGGGCACGAGGATGCTGGCGGTGAAGACGACCAGGGCGATGGGCAGCATGTCGGCGTGGATCAGCTCGATGACGCCTTCCATGATGGTGGAGGGCGAGCCCTTGCCGAAGAAGTTGACCGTCATGATCGGCAGCACGTTGGCCGGGATGTAGAGGATGGTGGCGGTCAGCAGCAGAGCCCAGGTGCGTACCAGGCTGTCGGGCCGGCGGGCGTGAAGCCGGGAGCCACAGCGGGTGCAGCTGGGGGCTTCGTCATCAGGGTCCGGCCGGTTGAGCTGATGGCATTCGCCACAGACGAGGATGCCGGCATCAAGCGCTCTCACTGGCGTGCCCTCCCTCGTCCAATGCATCCCAGACCTGATGGGGCGACATGGTGACTTCGAGCCAGACCTGGGACAGCAGCAGGCCGATGAAGCAGGCCAGGCCGATGCCGAGGTGCAGGTCGGCGAGGTCGATCAGTTTGACGATGCTGACGAGGATGCCCATGAGGTAGACCTCGAGCATCCCCCACTCACGCAGGTGGTGATACAGGCGGTACAGGTGCAGGCCCACCACCTGGTAGCGCTGCCAGCGTATGCACAGCAGGACCAGCAATTGGCAGACGAGCTTGAGGAGGGGGATGACCATGCTGCAGAGAAACACCAGCACCGCGACGCCCTGCATGCCGCTGTCGTAGAGGCCGAGCACGCCGGTCCAGATGGTGTCCTGGGTAGTCTGCCCGAGCAGGTTGAGCTTCATGATGGGCAGGAAGTTCGCCGGTACGAACAGCAGCAGGGCGGTGAGCACGAGGGCCATGGCCCGTCGCTCCATGTGCGCACGGTGGACGATCAGCTCGTAGCCACAACGGGGGCAGCAGGCTTTCTGCTCCTCTTCGACGTGCTGGCGATGCATCAGCAGGTCGCATTCGGGGCAGGCGAGCAATTCCTCCAGGGGGTATTCGGACAACGGGCGGACTTCAGCCGAGTCAGGCATACGGGGAGCTCACGAAGATTCGCGCTTATTCTAGACGAGCACAGCCTCAAAAGAGACTGCCCGAGTGTGACTGCATCTGGCAGGGCGAGGTTCATTTCTCGCCCTGTTCCAAGGCCGATACCTGGAGCGTTCATGCACTGCAACAGCGTTTAAGCCGGCTATATGCGCGTCGGAGTTCAGTGCGATTTTTCTTCCGCGCAAAGTCAAACCCCCGATCATCTTTCGATGATCGGGGGTTTGGTATAGGTGCTTGACGATGACCTACTCTCACATGGGGAAACCCCACACTACCATCGGCGATGCATCGTTTCACTACTGAGTTCGGGATGGGATCAGGTGGTTCCAACGCTCTATGGTCGTCAAGCAATTCTTTAGGGTGATCGTCGAGACGCTCACCCGAATTCGGGTATGTGACAGCAATTTGCGGTTCAATCGAACTTT
>NZ_JYFT01000016.1:0-23914 GCF_000931385.1 Pseudomonas sp. FeS53a | reverse complement strand
ACGCATCTCCAAGATGGGCTCATCGCGCCTGAGGGCCGGCCTGTACATGCCCGCGATCAGCGCCCTGACCTACAACGAAGCGATCAGAGCCATGGGCGAACGGCTAAGGGAGCGGGGCAAGACCGGCAAGCAGATCGTCTGCGCAGCGATGCGCAAGTTGCTGAACATCGCCTATGGCGTGCTGAAATCGGGCCAGCCGTTTGACGCAAAACTGGCCCTTGCTCACTAGAAATCAAGACGGTATCTACGACCGCCCAGCTCGCACCGCATGCTTGGACCGAAAACGCCGCTCCCGGGCTGTTATCCACAGGCGGGAGCGGCGCACGCTTGGTTGCTGTGCTCGGGCCTCAGCCCTGCAGGAACCGCAGTGCATCGGCGGCCGTCTGCTCGGGGATTTCCTCCATGGGGATGTGCCCGACGCCCGGGTAGGTGAGCACCTGGATGCCCGGGACGTCGCGCTGCCAGAGGGGTACGTGCCTGGGCGAGATCCAGCGGTCGCGCTCGCCCCACATCAGCAGGGTGGGCGCCTGGAGGGCGGCGACGCGCTCGGGGGTGCCTGCCAGCTCGTCCTTGTTGACCTTCAGCAGCACGCGGAAGATCTCCATCATCGCGCGGCGGTTGCCGGGGCGGCGGGTCAGGTCGTAGTAGCGGTCCACCACGCCGGGCTTGATCCGCCCCGGCTCGCCGTAGACCTCCTTGATGCCCTGGGCGATCAGCGCGCGGGGCATCCACATCGGCATCGCCACGGTGGCGCCCGGCAGCGCAGCGGCGGCGATCATCCAGGGCACCTTGCGCATCGGGTAGCCGGCCGGGTCCACCAGCACCAGGCGGTTGACCCGGTGCGGCTGCGCCAGGGCGAAGTTCCAGGCGATGTAGCCGCCCAGGGAGTTGCCGGCGATGGAGGCCTTGTCCACCCGCAGGTGATCCAGCAGCAGGCCGAGGATGCGCACCATGCGCTCGCCGGAGTAGTCACCGCTGCGCTTGGGGCCGGTCAGGCCGAAGCCGGGGACGTCGAAGCGGATGATCCGGTAGTGCGGCGCGAAGGCCTTCACCCAGCCATCCCAGGTGTGCAGCGAGGCGACCACGCCATGGATCATCACCAGCGCCGGTTTGTCCCGGCTGCCTTCGTCGCGGTAGTGGACGTTGAAGCCGTCCAGTTCGATGTAGCGCGAGCCGGATTCGGCGTTGCCGTAGCGGGACTTGAGCCGGTCGAGCGGCAGCGAACCGAAGCCCAGGCGGGCAACGCCGACGGCCAGCGGGGGCATCATCGGCAGGCTGGTGGCGGTCATGGGAGGCACCTCGTGGTTGTTATTGTCGGTGCCTTATCAGAGCACGCCCCCACGGAGCCGGTGGCCCAGCCTAAGGTTGTGTCACGCCGGCCCGCCCTGGGGTCGCAGGGCGGCGATCAGCAGGTCGCCGAGCACCGCCGTGGCCTGCTCGATCTGCGCACGGGGCGCGGCGCTGGCGAGCAGGTCGAGGGAGGCGGCCTCCAGCGCCCAGATCAGCGCCCGCCCGGTGAGCGGCTCCAGGGCCGGCCCGCTGATCCGCAGGCGTTCGTCGAGCAGCGCCACCAGCGCTTCATGGGCCCGCCGGCGGTGGCTGGCCAGGGGCGAGCCGCTGCGCATGGCCTCCTCCTGCATCAGGCGGATGATCGGCCCGACGGCCAGGTGGTAGTCGAAGAAGCAGCGCACCATGGCGCGCAGCCAGGCCTCGTCGCTGCCGCTGGCTTCGCGCAGGGCGCGGAAGCGTTCCAGCAGCAGCACCACCGAGGTCTGGTAGATGCACGCCAGCACATCCATCTTGTTGGCGAAGTGCTTGTAGAAGGTGCGCCGCGACACCCGCGCCGCCTCCAGCAGGTCGTTCACCGTGGTGTCGTCGATGCCCTTGCGGGCGAACACCGGGATGGCCGCCAGCTGGATGTTGGTCTTCAGCAGGTGCCCCACCAGCGGGCCGCCGCCCTCCCCTTGCTGGCGCGCCACGGCGCCGTAGCCGCCGAGGTCCTCGAACACCGCCAGAACGGCCCCACGCTCGCCCCCTTCCATCACGTCTCCTCACCGAACCAAGGCGCGGGTGACGGCGCTGCGCCGCCTCGCTACTCTTGGCGCGCCCCTTCCCGCCGGACCCGAATGCCGATGACGCTATCACGCCGCCTGCCCTGGCCGCTGGCCATCCTTTTGCTGGTGCTGTGCCTGCCGGCCGGCGCCGCCGACCTGTACTACCTGGGGCAGAAACTGCCGGACCTGCAGCGCCCCTGGGGCAGCCCGGAGTACCAGCAGCTAATCGAGGCCCTGGAGCGCATCGACAAGACCCAGGCCAACGCCCTGCCCCGCCGCAGCGGTGAGTTCACCGGGCCGATCTACCAGCGCATGGTCAATGAAGAGAACTTCAAGCCGCAGCTGAACATCTACGCCCCGCTGGAGCTGCGCCAGAACGAGGCGCGGGAGGTGCTGTTCCGCCTCAAGGAGCTGATGCGCCTGTACTTCGACTTCAAGGCCCCGCAGCAACCCTACGGCGCCGAAGCCCTGGGGCTGATGAGCTACTCCCTGCGCCAGCAGGCGGTGCTGTTCTCCCTGACGGTGGAGTTCTGGATGACCCTCTCGGAGAGCGACCAGACCAGCGCGATCCGCCTCCAGGGCCTGCAGGAGACCAAGGACGCCGCCGCCATGCTCACCTCCAGCGCGCTGGACTACCTGGGCCTGACCAAGCAGTTCAACCGCGAGGACCTGGTGCTCTACGGCGCCGAACTGGCCAAGCAACTGCCGGAGCTGTACATCCACCTGCGCAGCGAGGTGCGCGCCCAGTTGCTGGCACGGGTCGGCGAGCTGGCGGAGAAGCACCCCTATCCCGAGGTGCGCGCCAGCATGAGCAGCCTGCTGCCGGTGCTGGCCGGCATCCAGCAGGATGTGGAAAAACAGCTGGCACAGCCGCCGAAGACCAAGCCGGCGGCACCGGCCCTGGACCTCAGCGCGCCGCCGGCAACCTCAGCGCAATAGACCGAGGGCCTTGGCCCGGGCCACGGCCTGGGTGCGCCGCTCGACTCCGAGCTTGCCGTTGATGTGGCGGGCGTGGGTCTTCACCGTGTGCAGCGAGATGAACAGCCGCTCGCTGATCTCCTGGTTGGAACAGCCCTGTGCAATCAGCTGCAACACCGCCAGCTCCCGGGTGCTGAGCATTTCCCCGCTGCCCAGCGACTCGCCAGGCGCGTCGCCCGCCGAGTCGCCGAGGTGTTCCAGCAGGGTCGCCTGGGGGCCATCCGGACGCGCGGCGATCTGCTCACGCAACCAGCCACCGCGCTGGGTCAGCAGTACGTGGAACGGCAGCAAGGCGCCGCCGGCCATGGCATCGAACGCGCTGCCCAGGGCGAGTGACGCGTCGCGCTCCTTGCCCATTTCCAGCAGCAGGTGCACCAGCGCGACTTGCGCGAACTGGGCCAACAACAGCGCACCGGCTTCCCGGGCGCGCAGTGCCAGGGCCCGCAGGCGACGCTCGGCCTCGGCGGCACGCCCCTCCACCCGGGCCAGGGCGGCCTGCTGCAATTCGACGTACATCGGCAACTGCGGGTGGAACTCCGGCGCGGCGGCCGGCTGCTCGCCGCCGTAGGTTTCCGACAGCCGCACCAGCCAGGCATTGGCCAGTTCCAGTTGCCCCTGGGCCAGCCACAGCTCGCACTTCACCAGGGTGGCCATGGCCAGGTAGTAGACCGGGGGAATGTCCCAGATGTGCATCAGCCGCTCGGCCTCGGCGAGCAGGGCGAAGGCGGCGGCGAAGCGGCCTTCGCGCCCTTCCAGGCTGGCCAGCACGGCGTAGCCGGTGAGCAGGCTGATGTCGCGACAGGCGCGGGCTTCGGCGATCCCGGCGAGCAGGCGGCTGCGTGCCGCCTCGGGTTGCAGGCGCTGGGCCAGCAGATAGCCCTCGTACATCATCAGCCGTGCCCGTGCGGCGTAGTGGCGCTGGGGTGACAGGTCGCGCAGGCAATCGAGGCCCAGCTGCACTTCCAGGTAGGCCCGGTGCACCTCGCCCCGGGCGTGCAGCAGGCGCGAGCGGTCGTAGTGGGCGACGGCTTCGAACAGCGGGTTGCCGATGCGCTGGGCCAGTTCCAGGGCATCCCGGTTCAGGCCGCGGGCGCGCCACAGGTCGCCGCGCACCACGGCGATATTGGCCAGGGTCGACAGGCACAGCAGGCGCTGGCCGTAGCGCTCAGGGCTGAGGGTGGCGACCGCTTCGGCGCAGTGACGCTCGGCCAGGTCGATGTCGCCGCGCCCCCGGGCGATGACACCGCTCAGGGCGAGCCACTGGGACAGCAGGTTCTGCTGGGCCTGGGCGCTGGGCGCGGGCAGGAAGCGCGCCAGCTGGGCGCCCAGCTCCTCGGCGGCATCCAGCTGGCAGGCCAGGGCCAGCGCCAGGCTGTAGAGCATGATCAGCCGCGGGGTGCTGACCAGCAGGCTGTCGGGCAGGTCCATCTTCCAGCGCAGCAGCATGGCGATGTTCTGCTCGGCCAGCAGCTGCTCCTCGGAGAGGTTCTGCACCAGGCTGGCGGCCACGTCGGGCTGGCCGGCGCGCAGGGCCTGTTCGATGGCCTCGTCCAGCAACCCCTGGGCACTGAACCAGCGGCAGGCGCGCAGGTGCAGGCTGGCCTGGGGCAGGCTGCCGGCGCCGGTCGGCCGCGCCCGCAGCAGGTCGGAGAACAGGTGGTGGTAACGGAACCAGCGGCCGTGCTCGTCCAGCGGGACGAGGAACACCTGGTTGGCCTGCAGCTGCTGGAGCAGCGCGGCGCTGTCGTGGCTGTCGCGCACGGCGTCGCAGAGTTCGGCACAGAAGCGGTCGAGGCAGGCGGTGTCATAAAGGAAGGCCTGGATGTCCGCCCCCTGCCGTTCGATCACCTCTTCCAGCAGGTAGTCGCGGATCAAGCCTTCGTCACCGTGGGGGCCACGGGCCAGGGCCTGGGTGCCGCCTTCGTCCTGGCTGGCCAGCAGCCACAGGCGCAGGCCGGCGGCCCAGCCTTCGCTGCGCGACAGCAGGTGTTCGAGGCCGGCCCCCTCCAGCTCGACACCCTGGGCCTGGAGCAGTGCGGCGCTCTCCGCCTCGGTCAGGCGCAGGTCCTGCTCGTTGAGTTCCACCAGCTGCCGCGACAGGCGCAGGCGCGCCAGGTGCCAGTCCGGGCGCTGGCGGCTGGTCACCAGCAGCACCAGGCCGGCGGGCAGGTGGTTGAGGACGAACTGCAGGCAGCGGTCGAGCACGGCACCCTGGGCCAGGTGGTAGTCATCCAGCACCAGCAGCACGGGCTGGCGGGGGTCGAGCCGGGCGGAGAGTTCGTCCAGCAGGCCGTCGATCCATTGCTCGAAGGCGAAGGGCTGGTGGCGCTGGCGCAGCTTCAGCAGGCCCATGGCCTCCTCGCCCAGACCGGGCAGGAGCTGGCGCAGGCCGTCGAGCAGGCGTTCGAGGAAGCGTCCGGGGTCGTTGTCCCGACGCCCGAGCCCGAGCCACAGGGTGCGCCAGGCCTCGGGCAACCCTTCGCAGAACTCGATGGCCAGGGAGCTCTTGCCGAAACCGGCCGGGGCGCTGACCAGCAGCAGGCGGCCGGAAAGCCCGTCGACCAGGCGGTCACACAGACGGGGGCGGGACAGGTGTCCGGCCGGCAACGGAGGTCGGAAGAAGCGTTCGCCCACCACCGGCATGGCAGTGGGCGCGAAGGACCGCGAACTGGAAAGGTCTGTCATCACCCGGCTTCTAGTAATGGTTATGCCGCGGGGGCGTGGACGTGGTGGCAGCCTATCCCCTCGGCCGATTCATTTGAAGTACCCGGGGAAATCATGGACAAGAAAAAGCCGGCCCGAGGGCCGGCTTTTTTACAACGTCCTACAGGATCAGCGAACGCCTGCCTGACGCAGAGCGGCCGGGGTGTAGTCGCTCTCGGAAGCGCTGTAGTTGAAGTCGTAGGACTGCTTCTCCTCGTTCTTCATGCCCAGGGCCAGGTAGCGGCCGGAGAGCAGGTCATACAGGGTTTCCACGGCGTACCAGGGCACCTGCTTGTCGTAGTAGTACTCGGCATGGGCCTCGGCGACGCGCCACAGGGTGCCACGGCCGTCGTAGTGGTCGATGGCAGCGGCTTGCCAGGTGTCTTCGTCGATGTAGAAGTCACGCTTGGCGTAGATGTGGCGCTCGCCCGGCTTCAGGGTGGCGACGACGTGCCACACGCGGTGCAGCTCGTAGCGGGCCAGGTCCTGGTTGATGTGGCCGGCCTTGATGATGTCGTCGTACTTCAGCTTCGGCGAGTCGAGGCGGTAGCTGTTGTAGGGGATGTAGATCTCCTTCTTGCCTTCCAGCTTCCAGTCGTAGCGGTCGGGCGCGCCGTTGTACATGTCGAAGTTGTCGGACGTACGCAGGCCGTCGGCAGCGGTACCCGGGCCGTCGTAGGACACCTGCGGTGCACGACGGACGCGGCGCTGGCCGGCGTTGTACAGCCACGCCAGGCGCGGCTCCTTCACCTGGTTGAGGGTCTCGTGCACCAGCAGCACGTTACCGGCCAAGCGCGAGGGTGCCGTCACGCGCTGCTTGAAGTAGAACAGCACGTTGCTGGGCTTGCTCGGGTCGTAGTCCTTCAGCTTGTCGCGGAAGGTGAACTCATCCTGGAAGTACACCAGGCTATAGGAGCCGTTGGGCTGCGGGGTGGCCTGGGTCACCAGGCGACGCACGCTGCCACCGCGATAGCGGGTGATGTGGTTCCAGATCGCTTCCAGGCCGTTCTGCGGGATCGGGAACGGGTTGGCGGTCTTGAAGTTCTCCAGGCCGTTACCGCCTTCCACCAGCTTGGTGGCGGACGCGTTGGCCTTGGCGGCGGCGATCACGTCAGCCGGCACGGTGGCCGAACGGTGGGAGGGGAACACCGGCATCTTGTAGGAGTCCGGGTAGCGCTTGAACATGGCGTACTGGCCGGGGGTCAGCTTGTCCTTGTACTGGTCCACGTTCTGCGCGGTGATGGTGAACAGCGGCTTCTCGCTGGCGAAGGGGTCGGCGAGGAAGCCCTTGTCATCCACCGCACCAGCGTTCTGCGGCAGGCCGCCGGTCCACTCGGGGATGCTGCCATCGGCATTGCCGGCCTTCTCCGCACCCAGCGGGGTCAGGCTGGTGCCCAGCTTGGCCGCCTCGTCGGCCGGCACCGCCGCCATGACGGCGGAGGCCAGCAGCGACAGCGCCAGGGCACCGGTTTGCAGAAGAGTCTTTGTTGTTTTCATGGTGATTCCTTGTCTTCCGGAGCCGCTTAGAAGTTCATGCCGAAGCTGAGCGCGAGGAAGTCGCGGTCAGTCAGGGTGTTGTACTTGCCGCCGAAGAAGTCGGTGTAGCTGAGGCTGGCGGTGTAGGTGTTCTGGTACTCGGCGTCCATACCCAGGCTCACAGCCTTGGCGCCTTCGGTGAACAGGCCGTTGGGGCCGTAGCCATGGACGTCGTGGGACCAGACTACGTTCGGCTTCAGGTTGATACCGGCGAAGACGTCGTTGTAATCCCAGACCGCGCGGATGCGGTAACCCCAGGAGGTGCTGGTGACATAGCCGTCGTCTTCGCAGTACTTGCTGACGTTGTCCGGGGAAGTGCCTGCGCCAGAACCGTTGAGAGTGCCCTTGTTCAAGCCCACGCAGGCCGAGTTACTGGCGCTGGCCGGGAAAACAGAGCCTGCACTATTGGGCAGTGTTCCTGGCAGGGGACCAGGGCCGAATACCGGATCACGTCCGTAGCGAACGTCAGAGGTACTCTCAAGCCCACCCACGTGTACAACACCCACCTCACCCACAAGAGTTACGCGCTCAGCGCCCATCACCTGATCGAAGAAGTGAGTCAACGTGGTCTGGAACTGGGTGATCTCCTTGCGGCGATAGCCGTGCTGGTCCTGACCCGGCACCCCACTCAGGAGCGAAACGTTGCTACGTCCAGGTAGAGGCGTAAGCCCGGAGTAGAGAATGTCGGTGGTATTCAGTTGCACCGGCGCGTTGGGGCGGTAGCTGATCTCGCCACTCCAGGCGGTACCGGTTGGCAACGTCGTGGAGAAGCTCAGGCCGTACAGGCGAATGTCCTCGGGGTACTCGATGAAGTAGTTCGAGTTACCTGCCACCACCAGCGGGGTCAAGGCACCGCCCGGACCGACGGATGCATAGCGGGACAGCGGAGCACCCGTGGCACTGAAGATGGGCGCGCGGCTGTGATAGTTCATGAAGAAGGCGCCGAACTCGGTATTCAGCTCATCGGAGAAATACCGAAGTGCGGTACCCCATTGCCCACTGTCTCGGGCATCACGGTCCTTCCCACGGCGCACGAGGACACCTTCCTCGTTGATGTCCACATTGTTGGCGGCCAAGGCCGGCAGCAATGCTGCGTTGATGGTGGAGCGCTTGTTCAACACTCGCAGGTTATCGGTACAGCCATCCGCGACGATATCCGGCTGAGCAAAGAAGGTACCGCAGTTGTCGGTAACGGTCTGGTCCCACTCCAGCTGGTAGAAGGCCTCGGCAGACAGGTTCTCGGTCAGGCTCTGGGACACATAGAACATGTTGACCGGGATCAGGCCTTCCTTGATCTCCGCGCCTGGGCGGCGGAATGCCGAGACATCGATCGGGTTGATGCTGTTGATACTGTTACCGATGAAGGTGCTCTCACCCCAGCTCACCACCTGCTTGCCCAGACGCACGGAGCCCGGCAGGTCGGCGATGTTGTAGTTGTGGTAGATGAAGGCGTCGAGGATCTGGCCGCCGGAGGACTTGGCGCCCTCTTTACGATTGTGGTCGTCGATGTCCTTGAACAGGCGACTCTCGTCTTTCAGCTCGAAGTCGTACCAGTACTTGCCACGAATGAAGACACCGGTATCCCCATACTTCAGCTCCAGGTCGTGGATGCCCTTGAAGATCTTCGAAAAGGTCTCGCCGCGCTTGAAGTTCAGGTGCGAGTCATCGGAGGTCTGCGACAGGCCGCGACCGCCATTGTTCGAACCGATCAGGTCCTTGTCCGGACTGGCCATGGACCAGCTGGCCCCCACGGACAGCGACGAGTCGAACTGCCCCTCGATCTCACCGATGTTGAAGGTCACGCCGAATGCCGGAGCGGCGAGGGTGGATGCGAGGCTGACGGCTACGGGCAGCCGCGCCAGTCGCCAGATGGGTTTTCTAGTTGTTGTCATCGACGCTACTCCATGTGTGTTTTTTGTTATGGAATGAGCGGACTATAGCCAGCGGGCTATACCGCTTGATCCCTCTAAAGTGTGATTTGCTGCCCTGCGTACGGCCCGAGTCGCTCTGGCTCGCAGGTTTGAAGACTAGACCGAAGTAGCGATAGGTAAAGGCGGGGGTGACGCGGCAAGAGGCCGCAATCACTGGGCCAAGCGTTTGCTTGGTGGCTGGGCCGGGCCTTTCGGCCCGACCCAAGGGTGGGTCAGAGGGCGGAGAGGAAGGCGCTGCCGGAGGCCTGCCATTGGGCGATGTCGGCGCGGATACGTTTCTTGTCCAGTTTGCCCACGCTAGTCTTGGGAATTTCAGTAACAACGGCGATCTGGCTGGGAATGGCCCACTTGTTGATGTGGCCCTGCTCCACGAAGGGCTTGAGGTGCTCCTTCAGTTCCTTCGCATCCAGGGTGCAGCCGTCGCGGACCACCAGCAGCGCGAACGGGCGCTCGCCCCACTGCGGATCGGGCACCCCGACCACCGCCACCTCGCGCACCGCCGGATGACGGCTGACCAGGTCCTCCAGCTCCAGGGAGGAGATCCACTCGCCCCCGGTCTTGATCACGTCCTTGATGCGGTCGCGGATGTCGATGAAGCCCATGCCGTCCAGGGTCGCCACGTCACCGGTATGCAGCCAGCCGTGCTCCCACAGCTCCTCGCTCTTCTGCGGCTCGTTGAAGTAGCCCTGGGTCAGCCAGGGGGCGCGCAGCACCAGCTCGCCCTGGGTTTCGCCATCCACCGGCAGCAGGTGGCCCTCGGCGTCCATGATGGCCGCCTCCACCAGCGGCACCGGCACACCGGCCTTGATGCGATAGGTGGTGCGCTCGTCTTCGCTGCCAGCACGCAGTTCCTCGTTGAGGTGGGCGACGGAAATCAGCGGGCAGGTCTCGGACATGCCGTAGGCCGCCGTGAGCTGGATGCCACGGGCCTTGGCGGCTTCGTACAGGGCGCGGTTCAGCGCGCTGCCGCCGATGATCACCTTGAGCCCGCCGAAGTCATGGCCCTGGGCGCTCGGGGTGTTGAGCATCATCTGCAGGATGGTGGGCACGCAGTGGGAGAAGGTCACCTTCTCCTCGCGGATCAGCCGGCAGAGCATCTCCGGCTCGTAACGCCCCGGGTAGACCTGCTTCACCCCCAGCATGGTGGCCACGTAGGGCACGCCCCAGGCGTGAACGTGGAACATCGGGGTAATGGGCATGTAGACGTCGTCGGTGCCCATCAGGCGGATGCTGTCCAGCGCGCCGATGGTGGAGGCCATGGACAGGGTGTGCAGCACCAGTTGCCGGTGGGTGAAGTACACCCCCTTCGGGTTGCCGGTGGTGCCGGTGGTATAGAAGGTGGTGGCGACGGAGTCCTCGTCGAAATCCGGGAAGGCGTAGCGGGGGCTGGCGGCGGCCATCAGCGTCTCGTACTCGCCGACGAGGTTCGGCAGGTCGGCGCGCTTGTCGGCCGCGTCGGTCAGCAGCAGGGTCTTCTCCACCGTGCTCAGCTGGCCTTCGATGGCCTTGTAGATCGGCACGAACTCGCTATTGACCAGCACGAAGCGGTCCTCCGCGTGGTTCATGGTGTAGAGGATCTGGTCCGGCGAGAGGCGGATGTTGATGGTGTGCAGCACCGCGCCGATCATCGGGATGGCGAACATGCACTCCAGGTAGCGGTGGCTGTCCCAGTCCATCACCGCCACGGTGTCGCCGGCCTTCACACCGGCCTCGGTCAACACGTTGGCCAGGCGCGCCACGCGCTCGACGAAGGTGGCGTAGCTGTAGCGCACCTGGTCGCGGTAGACGATTTCCCGGGTCTTCTCGTAGCGGCTGCCGGAGAGCAGCAGACGCTTGATCAGCAAGGGATAGGTGTAGGCGTTGTCGGCCGGTTTGATGACTCGGGTCTGCACCATGGGAAAGCACCTGCGTACAAAGGGGTTTCATGTAGTCATGCGCACTCTAGAGCCCTCCGTCGAGGCCTCAATCAGTCAAAAGAATGATTTGCCACGTGACCCTTTGGCCACTTCCGGTCACGAGATAGAATCGCCCCACCCGGCCGGTCGCGGCCTGTCTCCACAGAGGAATCAAGAAGATGTCCGAGATCGTAATCGTCAGCGGCGCCCGCACCCCCATGGGCGGTTTCCAGGGCAGCCTCGCCGGTGTGTCCGCCGTCGACCTGGGCGCCCTGGCCATCCGTGAAGCCGTGGCCCGCGCCGGTATCGACGCCGCCGACGTGCAGGAAGTGATCATGGGTTGCGTGCTGCCCGCCGGCCTCAAGCAGGGCCCGGCCCGCCAGGCGTCCCTGAACGCCGGCCTGCCCGCCGCCACCGGCTGCACCACCATCAACAAGCTCTGCGGCTCCGGCATGAAGGCCGTGATGCTGGCCCACGACCTGCTCAAGGCCGGCACCAACAGCGTCATGGTCGCCGGCGGCATGGAGAGCATGTCCAACGCCCCCTACGTGCTGGAGAAGGCCCGCACCGGCCTGCGCATGGGCCACGGCGAGATCAAGGACCACATGTTCCTCGACGGCCTGGAAGACGCCCGCACCGGCCGCCTGATGGGCTCCTTCGCCCAGGAGACCGCCGACACGTACAACATCACCCGCGAGGAGATGGACGCCTACGCCATCGAGTCCCTCAAGCGTGCCCAGGCCGCCATCGCCGAGGGTGCCCTCGCCGCCGAGATCGTCCCGGTCACCGTCACCACCCGCAAGGGCGAGACCCTGGTGAAGGACGACGAGCAGCCGCTGACCGCCAACCTCGACAAGATCCCGACTCTGCGCCCGGCCTTCCGCAAGGACGGCACCATCACCGCCGCCAACGCCAGCTCCATCTCCGACGGCGCCAGCGCCCTGGTACTGATGACCGCCGAGGAAGCCCAGCGCCGTGGCCTCAAGCCCCTGGCGAAGATCGTCGGCCACGCCACCCAGAGCCAGGACCCGAGCGAATTCACCCTCGCCCCCATCGGCGCCATGACCAACCTGTTCAGGAAGACCGGCTGGAGCAAGGACGACGTGGACCTGTTCGAGATCAACGAAGCCTTCGCCATGGTCACCATGCTCGCCATGCGCGAACACGGCCTCGACCACGCCAAGGTCAACGTCTACGGCGGCGCCTGCGCCCAGGGCCACCCGGTGGGCTCCACCGGCTCGCGCATCATCCTCACCCTGATCAACGCCCTGCGTAACAAGGGCGGCAAGCGCGGCGTCGCCTCGCTGTGCATCGGCGGTGGCGAAGCCACTGCGGTGGCGGTGGAACTGCTGTAACCCGCCCGCGCGGCCAACCAAAAGGGGCTCCCGGACCAACGTCCGGGAGCCCCTTTTCATTCCGCCGGGGCGCGCCTCAGGCGGGCACCGCCCTGGGCGCGTGGGCCGGCGTCCTCGGGAAGACCAGCGCCACCGCGAAGGTCAGCGCACCGAACACCGCCAGCACCAGGTACAGCCCCACCAGCCCATGGCGCGGTTCGATGAAGGCGATCATCGGGATGGCAGCCGCACTGGCGCCGAAGGACAGGAAGTAGCGCAACGCGAAGACCCGCGCCTGCCACTGCGGCGCGACGAAGTTCGCCACCATCGCATCGTTCACCGTCACCTGGCCGAACACCGCGAACATGAAGGCGGCGCCCAGGGCGATCACAGCCCAGCCGTCGGCATAGGCCATGGCCACCAGCAACGGCCCCTGGCAGAAGGTCATCACCACGAACGGCAGCTTCAGGCTGTAGCGATCCAGCACGCGGCCCATCAGCAACTGCGCCACGGCACCGAAGGCGTAGGCGATGCTGACGACGATGCCGAGGCTTTCCGGCGAGGCGAACAGGTCCACCAGGCGCTCCTGGAACAGCTTCGGGTAGGTCATGGTCGAGGCGTTGAAGATCACCCCGCCGGTGGCCGTCACCAGCGCCAGCACACCGAACACCAGGCGCATCGACACCTGTCCCGCCCCGCCACCCCGATGGGTGCCGGCCGCGGCGACGGGAGACGCCTCGTCCCTTACGCAGAGGGCGAACCACACGCCAATGACCACCGACAGAGCGCCCGGCAGGATGAACGCCGCGCGCCAGCCGAAATGCGCGGTGAGAAAGCCCGTGACCAGCGCCGAGAACGCCACGCCCAGGTTGCCCCACATGCCGTTGATGCCGATCTCGCGACCGCGGTTCTGCGCATGGGCCACCAGCATCGCCGTGCCCACCGGGTGGTAGATGGCGGCGAACACGCCCATCAGCGTCAGCCCCAGCACCAGCATCGGCGTGCTGCGGCTCAGCCCGGTGAAGATCGCCGCGCCGCCGATGCCGAGGAAGAACGCCAGCATCATGTGGCGGCGGCTCCATTTATCCCCCAGCCAGCCGGCCGGTAGCGAGCAGGCCCCGAAGGCGATGAAGCCGCCGAGGGACAGCCCGATCAGTTCGGCGTAGGACAGCTCGAACGTAGCGGTCATGCCCAGCACGGCGGCAGGGAAGATGAGCATGAACATGTGGTCGATGATGTGGGCGGCGTTGATGAAGCGGATGACGGTACGCGGTCGGTTCATGGCAGTTTCGCTGCTGTTTGGTTGTTGTGGACCGCCATGCTAGGTTGGCCGCCCAGCAACGTTCTGCCAAAAAGATCATCGGAACAGCCATGTTCATCGACCATCTGCCCCAGGGCCGGATCGGCGCCGTCGCCCTCGACTACCCCGACGGCGCCCATGTCGACCTGCACCTGCACAGCCAGGCGCAATTCCTCTACGCAGCGCAGGGGCTGATGCGCCTGGTCACCGAGGCCGGCGCCTGGGTCATCCCGCCAACCCGCGCGGTGTGGATCCCACCGGGTATCGAGCACCAGATCTTCATGTCCGGGCAGGTGCAGATGCGCACCCTGTTCATCGCCGCCGAAGCCGCACCGCCGAACCTCGATGCCTGCTGCGTACTGGCGGTACCGCCGCTGCTGCGGGAGCTGATCCTGCGCCTGGTGGCGCTGGAGGCCGGCGATACCGATGACGAACACCGCAGCCTGGTGCAGCGCCTGATCCTCCACGAGATCGCCGCCCTGGAGCGCATGCCCCTGCACCTGCCGATGCCCCAGGACCGACGCCTGCAAGCCATCTGCCTGGCCCTGCTGGAAACCCCGGAGAGCACCCGCACCCTCGACGACTGGAGCCTGGAGGTGGGCGCCAGCACCCGCACCCTGAGCCGGCTGTTCGCCCAGGAGCTGGGCATGAGCTTCAACGACTGGCGCCAGCAGCTGCGTCTCACCGAGGCCCTGCCGCGCCTGCTGGCCGGGCACGGCGTGCAGCAGGTCGCCCACGACCTGGGCTACGGCAGCGGCCGCGCCTTCAGCGCCATGTTCCGCCGCCTGCTGGGGGAAAACCCGAGGGAATACGTGGCCAGCCTGGGATTGCTGGCGACGCTGGAGAAGGGCTGATGTGCCAGATGCTGCCTGGTGGGGTGCGGATGGCGGTGATGCGGTTCGCCGAGCTCACCGCATCCTACGGGATGCACACCACGCTCCGTAGGATGGGCTGAGCTACGCGAAGCCCATCATTGCAAGGTGCGGAGCCACGATGCGGTTCGCCGAGCTCACCGCATCCTACGGGATGCACACCGCGCTCCGTAGGATGGGCTGAGCTACGCGAAGCCCATCATTGCAAGGTGCGGAGCCACGATGCGGTTCGCCGAGCTCACCGCATCCTACGGGTGCGCACCACGCTCCGTAGGATGGGCTGAGCTATGCGAAGCCCATCATTGCAAGGTGCGGAGCCACGATGCGGTTCGCCGAGCTCACCGCATCCTACGGATGCGCACCACGCTCCGTAGGATGGGCTGAGCTACGCGAAGCCCATCGTTGCGAGGTGGAGCGCTTACTTCATCGAGGTGAACGCCAGCTTGATCCCCAGGCCCACCAGCACGGCGCCCATCAGGCGGTCGAACCAGTGGCCCAGGCGGGCGAAGCCACTGCGCACACGCTCCTGGCTGAACAGCATCGCCACCAGGCAGAACCACACGGCGGTGGCACAGGCCAGGTAGAGGCCGTAGCCGGCCTGCACCGTCAGCGGGGTGTGGGGGTTGATGACCACGGTGAACAGCGAGAGGAAGAACAGCGTCGCCTTGGGGTTCAGCCCATTGGTGACGAAGCCGGTGACGAAGGCACCGCGCGGGCTGCGCACGTCGCGGGTGAGTTCCGCCTCGGCCGCCGCCGGGTCGGCCGGGCGCGCCCGCAGGGCCTTGATGCCGATGTACAGCAGGTAGGCCGCCGCCAGCCATTTCAGCGCGTTGAACAGCACGATGGACTGGGAAACGATCAGGCCGATGCCCAGCAGCGAATAGGCCACGTGGACGAAGATCCCCGTGCCCACGCCGATCGCCGTCCAGGTCCCGGCGCGCCGTCCATGGGCCACGCTCTCGCGCACCACGATGGCGAAGTCCGGTCCCGGGCTGGCCACGGCCAGCAGGTGGATCAGGGCAACGGTGAGGAATTCCGTCCAGTACATGGCGCCTCCAGATTCGAGCCAAGGGTCTGTTAGGCTGGCCACCTTACGCCTCCCCAAGCCTCGGAAAAAGGTACAGCTGATGACCAACAGCCTCCGCGCCGTGTTCCTCGACCACGCCTCCCTCGACCTCGGTGACCTCGACCTGACGCCCCTGCGCCAGCTCTTCGGCGAACTGGTGCTGCACGAGCAGAGCGCCCAGGCCGACGTGGTGGAGCGCCTCCGGGGTGCGCCGGTGGCGATCACCAACAAGGTGGTGATCGACGCCGACGCCATGGCCGCCCTGCCCGACCTGCGGCTGATCCTGGTCAGCGCCACCGGCACCAACAACGTCGACCTCGCGGCGGCACGCCAGCACGGCATCACTGTCAGCAACTGCCGGGGCTATGGCACGCCCTCCGTGGCCCAGCACACCCTGATGCTGATGCTCAACCTGGCCACGGCCTTCCTCGACTACCAGCGCGACGTGCGCCAGGACCGCTGGCAGAAGGCGAGCCAGTTCTGCCTGCTGGATCACCCCATCGTCGAACTGGAAGGCAAGACCCTCGGCCTGCTCGGCCATGGCGAACTGGGCGGCGCGGTGGCGCGCCTGGCCGAAGCCTTCGGCATGCGCGTGCTGCTGGGGGCGCTGCCCGGCCGCCCCGACCGGGCCGATCGCCTACCCCTGGAGGACCTGCTGCCGCAGGTGGACTTCCTCAGCCTGCACTGCCCGCTGACCGAGCACACCCGCCACCTGATCGACGCCCACGCGCTGGCGCGGATGAAGCGCGGCGCCTTCCTGGTCAACACGGCCCGGGGTGGCCTGGTGGACGAACATGCCCTGGCCGACGCCCTGCGCAGCGGCCACCTGGGTGGCGCCGCCACCGACGTGCTGACCCAGGAACCACCGAAGGACGGCAACCCGCTGCTGGCGGTGGACATCCCGCGCCTGATCGTCACCCCGCACAACGCCTGGGGCAGCCGCGAGGCGCGCCAGCGCATGGTGGAGCAGATGACCGAGAACACCGAGGCCTGGCTGGCGGGCACCCCGTGCCGTACGGTCGTCTAGGGCGGGTGAGTTTCTGGTAAAGTTCGCCGCTTTTATCAGGACCGACCCATGGACCCGCGCAGCGAAGTCGTGCTTCGACAGGCCGAACTGTTCCAGGGCCCGCTGCTGGCAGCGGGTCTTCCCGCCGACGACCTGCTCGGCACCCTGCCCCAGGCCCGGGGCTGGAGCTGGCACGCGGGCGAGCACGCCAGCCTGGAGGCCCGCTTCTCCGGCCGCACCACTCTCGGGGTGCAGGCGCCGGACGAGCCCTTCGAACAAGCCCTGCTGTTCCTGCCCAAGTCCCGCGAACTGACCGATTACCTGCTGGCCGCCCTGGCCGCCCGCCTGCCCGGCCGTCAGCTGTTCCTGGTGGGCGAGAAGCGCGGCGGCATCGAGCGTGCCGCCAAGCAGTTG
Organism: Pseudomonas sp. FeS53a; assembly: GCF_000931385.1. Taxonomy (NCBI): domain Bacteria; kingdom Pseudomonadati; phylum Pseudomonadota; class Gammaproteobacteria; order Pseudomonadales; family Pseudomonadaceae; genus Pseudomonas; species Pseudomonas sp. FeS53a. The sequence continues at coordinate 6,825 of NZ_JYFT01000016.1, read as the reverse complement.
GCCGCCTTCGGCACCCCGCGCAAGCTGGACAGCGCGCGCCATTGCCAGCTGTGGCAGGTGCGCGTCGACCAGGCCCCCGAGCGCCCCGACCTGGACAGCCTGGCCCAGCGCTACAGCCTGGAGCTGCCCGATGGGCCGCTGCAGGTGGTCAGCCTGCCCGGGGTGTTCAGCCACGGTCGCCTGGACCGGGGCACCGCCCTGCTGCTGCCGCACCTCGACGACCTGCCCGTCGGCCCGGTGCTGGATTTCGGCTGTGGGGCCGGCGTCATCGGTGCCAGCCTCAAGCGCCGCTACCCGGCCAGCGAACTGCTGCTGCTGGACGTGGACGCCTTCGCCATCGCCAGCAGCCGCCTGACCCTGGCCGCCAACGGCCTCGCTGCCGAGGTGATCGCCGGCGACGGCATCCACGCCGCGCCCAAGGGGCTTGCCGCCATCGTCAGCAACCCGCCCTTCCACCAGGGCGTGCACACCGACTACCAGGCCAGCGAAACCCTGCTGCGGGCCGCCGGCCAGCACCTGCGCCCCGGCGGCGAGCTGCGCCTGGTGGCCAACAGCTTCCTGCGCTATCCGCCCCTCATCGAACAGGCGCTCGGCAATTGCCAGACCCTGGTGGAGGGCGACGGCTTCCGCGTCTACCGTGCCCGACGCTGAGCGGCGGGCGTTCCTGCATCTACCCACGACGAGCGGCCCCGGCCGCCGCGCCCATCCGGCATGAGACCGGACCCCTGGAGTTCTACCTTGACCGACCACACTGCCAACCCGCCGGCCGCCCACGGCCTGCACCGGGCGCTGAAGCCCCGTCACCTGAACATGATCGCCATCGGCGGCTCCATCGGCACCGGCCTGTTCGTCGCCTCCGGCGCCACCGTCGCCACGGCCGGCCCCGGCGGCGCCCTGCTGGCCTACGCCCTGATCGGCCTGATGGTCTACTTCCTCATGACCAGCCTGGGGGAGATGGCCGCCTACATGCCGGTTTCCGGCTCGTTCAGCACCTATGGCAGCCGGTTCGTCGACGATGGCTTCGGTTTCGCCCTGGGTTGGAACTACTGGTACAACTGGGCGGTGACCATCGCCGCCGAACTGGTGGCAGCCCAATTGATCATGAATTTCTGGTTCCCGGACGTGCCCGGCATCTACTGGAGCGGGCTGTTCCTGGCGCTGATGTTCGCGCTGAACGTGGTCTCGGTTAAGGGCTTCGGCGAGAGCGAGTTCTGGTTCGCGCTGATCAAGGTGGTGACGGTGGTGATCTTCATCGGCGTCGGCCTGGCCACCATCTTCGGCCTGATGAGCGGCATGCAGTCCCCGGGCTTCAGCAACTTCACCCTGGGCGAGGCGCCCTTCGTCGGCGGCCTGCAGGCCATGGTCGGCGTGGCGATGATCGCCGGCTTCTCGTTCCAGGGCACCGAGCTGATCGGCATCGCCGCCGGCGAGTCGGAGAACCCGCGCAAGAACATCCCCATCGCCATCCGCCAGGTGTTCTGGCGAATCCTGATGTTCTACATCCTGGCGATCTTCGTGATCGGCATGCTGATCCCCTACACCGAGCCCAGCCTGCTGCAGAACGAGGCCAGCGACATCAGCGTGTCGCCCTTCACCCTGCTGTTCGAGCGGGCCGGCTTCGCTGCCGCCGCCAGCGTGATGAACGCGGTGATCCTCACGGCCATCCTCTCGGCGGGCAACTCGGGCATGTACGCCTCGACGCGGATGCTCTACACCCTGGCCCTCCAGGGCAAGGCGCCGAAGCTGTTCGCCCGCCTCTCCGACAGCGGCGTGCCGCGCAATGCGCTGTACGCCACCACCCTGGTGGGCGCGCTGTGCTTCTTCACCTCCATTGTCGGCGACAGCACCCTCTACACCTGGCTGCTGAACACCTCCGGCATGTGCGGCTTCATCGCCTGGCTGGGCATCGCCGTCTCCCACTACCGCTTCCGCAAGGGCTACCTGCTGCAGGGCGGCCGCCTGGAAGACCTGCCCTACCGCGCCAAGCTGTTCCCCTTCGGCCCGCTGTTCGCCTTCGCCCTGTGCCTGGCGATCACCCTCGGGCAGAACTACGAGGCGCTGGTGGGCGAGCAGATCAACTGGGTGGGCCTGGCGGCCACCTACATCAGCCTGCCGCTGTTCCTGGTGATCTGGCTGGGCTACCGCCTGCGCAAGGGCAGCCGCTTCGTGCGCTACGCCGAGATGGACGTACGCCCCACCCTCGACTGACGCAGCGGCGGGCTTGCCCAGCGAGCCCGCCTTGTGCAAAATGCGCCCCGTCCTAGGGGAGTAGTCTCCCGCGAGCGCCCTGCTCGCCCGGTCCGCGTCAACACACTTGGTCCACAGACCATGGCGCGGACGACCCCGAGCCTGCACAGACAGGCCAGCGGTTTGACAAGACCTATGACACACACAACCTGACCCGGGGCGGGCAGATTGCGTGTGTCATGGTGATTAGTCGACCCGCCCCCCGTAGGAACCCTGATGCTGGAATCCCTGTTCGTCCCCACCCTGATCGTTGCCCTGGCCGAAATCGGCGACAAGACGCAATTGCTCGCCCTGCTCCTGGCTGCGCGCTTCCGCAAACCCTGGCCGATCATCTGGGGCATCATCGCCGCCACCCTGGCCAACCACTTCGCGGCCGGTGCGGTGGGCAGCTGGGTCGCCGGCTTCTTCTCCCCCGCCACCCTGGGCTGGATCCTCGCCGCCTCCTTCGCCGCCGTGGCCCTGTGGACCCTGGTGCCGGACAAGCTGGACGACGACGAAGCCTCCGGCCTGAAGAAATACGGCCCCTTCCTCACCACGCTGATCGCCTTCTTCCTCGCCGAGATGGGCGACAAGACCCAGGTCGCCACCGTGATGCTGGCCGCCCAGTACCCGCACTTCGTGCTGGTGGTCGCCGGTACCACCCTGGGCATGCTGATCGCCAACGTCCCCGTGGTGCTGGCGGGCAACTTCGCCGCTGATCGCCTGCCCCTGGCCCTGATCCGCCGCCTCGCTGCCGTCGCTTTCGGCGTCCTCGCCGTCTACGCCGCGTGGCAGGCCTGGATGCTGACCAGCGCGAGCTGATTCGCCACTCGGCTGACGCCGGAACGCCGGCGTTTCGGCCAATGGCAGGCGGCTGGCAACTGGTAGATTCCCGCCGATCTGCAGAACCGGCGAAGGAGACAGCGGATGTCGACCGAAGACCTGAAACGCGTCGTGCGCCAGCACATCGACCTCACCTGGAACAAGGGCCGTCTGGCACTGGCCGAGCAGTTGCAAAGCAAGGACTTCCTCTACAAGAGCTCCTTCCTCGGGCAGACGCTGGACAGCGCCGGCTACGCCGGGATGGTGCAGGAGATCCGCGAGGCCATGCCCGACCTGGAAGTGGTGGTGGAGGAATGCATCGCCGAAGGCCACAAGGTGTTCACCTGGAGCACCCTGATCGGCAGCATCCAGAAGCCCGCCCTGGGCTACCCGCCCAGCGACCGGGTGCTGAGCATCTCGGCCATGGCGTTCTGGACCCTCAACAGCCTGGGGGAGGTGCAGGAGCTGTGCACCATGTTCGACATGGAAAGCTTCCGCGCCCAGCTGGGGTTGGCCAGCCGCGCGTACGCGGAAAAAGCGCTGCCCTGAGGCAATGGGAACCGCCGGCTCGACGAGCCGGCGGTATCGATGGAGCGGTCAGCCGCCCTTGGCCTGCTTGTAGAAGGGCATGACCTTCGGAATCGCCGCCTGCAGGGAAGCGATCCGCGAGCTGGACGAGGGGTGGGTGCTCATGAACTCCGGCGGAGCCCCTTCGCTGGCCTTGCTCATCTTCTGCCACAGGCTGATGGTCGCGTTGGGGTTGTAGCCGGCGCGGGCAGACAGCTCGAGGCCGATCAGGTCGGCCTCGTTCTCGTTGGCGCGGCTGTTGGGCAGCGTCATCAGGTATTTCACGCCGACGTTGGCCAGTTGCAGGTTTTCGTTGCTCACCCCCAGCAGCGAACCCAGCTGGGTCCCCATCTGTAAGGGATAGGCCTTGGACATGGCTTCACGGCCGTGCTCGCGCAGGGCGTGGGCGATCTCGTGGCCCATCACCGCTGCCAGCTCGTCGTCGGTGAGTTTGAGCTGATCGATCAGCCCGCTGTAGACGATGATCTTGCCGCCAGGGCCGCAGTTGGCGTTCAGCTCGTCGCTGTCGATCACGTTGGCGTCCCAGGCCCATTGGGCCGCGTCGGGACGGAACACGGACACCTGCCCGATCAGCCGCTTGGCAATGGCCGAGACGCGCTTGGCGTTGGCGCTGCTCTTGTCCAGCACGCCGGCCTGGGAGGCCTCGTTCAGGGTCTCCTGATAGGACTGGGCATACATCTGGTTCACCTGCTGCTCGGACAGCATGCTGAACATGTACTGCTTGCGCTCGACACCGACGGCACCGCCGCTGGTGGTATTCACGGCCTGGCATCCTGCCAGAAGGACGGACAGCGCGAGGCTGCCGAGGATAAGAGGCTTGGCCACTTGTCATTCTCCTGCTTGAACTGCGCGGTACTGTAAGGACCGGACCGATACCAGGCAACCAGGAAGCGGACTAGTGGCCAGGTGACTATCTTTTGTTGTGACAACGGGCTCATGCTCCCGCCCGGTCCGGCCGATAAACCCAGCGCTGGCTGAATAAAGACGCGAACGGAGTTCCCATGAAATTCAGATCGATCCAGTTTTCGGTAGCCACCCTGGCCGGCGCCAGCGTGCTCGCCGTGGTAGTCGCCCTGGTGCTCTACGCCCTCTTCGCCGGCGCCCGGACCCAGGAGCTGGTGCAGTCCCGGACCGAAACACTGCTGGAGCAGGCCATCGCCGACCGCCTGCAGTCGCTGGCCGCCGCCCAGGTTTCGGACATCCAGCGCGAGCTGGCCGCGCCCATGAGCATCGCCGCCACCGTCGCCCAGACCAACGCCCTGCTGGGGCAGACCGCCGAGGACGGCAGCCCGGCGCTCAGCGCCTCCCGCAAGGAGCTGCTCAACCTGCTGCGCCACCTGCTGTCGAGCAACCCCAAGCTGATCGACCTCTACATCGGCTGGCAACCCAATGCCTTCGGCAATGACTCCGACAACATCGGCACCCCTGGCCACGACGAGACCGGCCGCTTCATGCCCTGGTTCTACCGCGACGGCAACGCCCTGAAGGTCGACCCGCTGGGCGCCACCCTGGAAAGCGAGAAGCTCCTGCCCACCGGCGTGCGCGAGGGCCAGTACTACCTGTGCCCGCGCGAAACCCTCAAGCCCTGCGTGGTGGACCCAGCCCCCTACGAGTTCGCCGGCAAGATGGTGATGCTCTCCAGCTTCAACGCGCCGATCCTGGTCAACGGCCAGTTCAAGGGCGCGGTGGGTGCGGACCTGTCCCTGGACTTCATCCAGCAACTGCTGGTCGAGGCCAACAAGAAGCTCTACAACGGCGCCGGCGAGCTGGCGCTGCTGGCCAACAACAAGCGCCTGGTGGCCTACACCGCCAACGCCGCCAAGCTGGGCGAGCCGGCCGACCAGGTGCTGGGCAGCGTGATCGCCGACAACCTGCGCAACCTCAGCGGTGACCAGCCGGCMTACGAGATCGACCGCCAGAACGGCCGTATCTTCCTGCTGGTGCCGTTCAAGGTCGCCGGCACCGATTCGCGCTGGATGCTCAGCCTCAACCTGCCGCTGGAAACGGTGATGGCCGACCTGCACAAGCTCGAAGGCGACCTCACCGTACAGCGCGACAGCGACATCCTCGGCATGAGCCTGGTGGGCCTGCTGATCGCCGCCCTGGGCCTGGTGGTCATCTGGTTCGTCGGCTACGGCATCGCCAGCCCGCTGCGGCAGATGGTGGCCATGCTCGACGACATCGCCAAGGGCGAGGGCGACCTCACCCGCCGCCTGCATTCCGACCGCGCCGACGAACTGGGCGCCATCGCCAACGGCTTCAACACCTTCCTCGCCAAGCTGCAAGCGATGATCAGCCAGGTGGTGACCTCGGTGCAGAAGGTCAGCGACTCCTCCGAGCACACCGCCGACATCGCCATCCGCACCAACCAGGGCGTGCAGAAGCAGCTGGCCGAGATCGAACTGGTGGCCACCGCCGTCCACGAGATGACCGCCACCGCCCAGGACGTGGCGCGCAACGCCACCCTGGCCGCCGAGGCGGCCAACAACGCCGACCAGGCCGCCAACGACGGCAAGCGCATCGTCCAGAGCACCACCGGCGCCATCAGCGCCCTGGCCGAGGAGATCGCCCGCGCCGTGGGCGTGGTGCAGAACCTGGCCAAGGACAGCGAGAACATCAACGCCATCCTGGTGGCCATCCGCGGCATCGCCGAGCAGACCAACCTGCTGGCCCTCAACGCCGCCATCGAGGCCGCCCGCGCCGGCGAGCAGGGCCGCGGCTTCGCCGTGGTGGCCGACGAGGTGCGCAACCTGGCGCAGAAGACCCAGCAGGCCACCGAGGAAATCCAGACCATGATCCAGCAGCTCCAGCAGGGGACGCGCGACGTGGTGCGGGTCATGCAGGACAGCCAGACCAAGACCGACACCAGCGTGCAGTCCGCCAGCGAGGCGGCCCAGGCGCTGGAGTCCATCACCCAGGCGGTGTCGGTGATCAACGACATGAACACCCAGATCGCCAGCGCCGCCGAAGAGCAGAGCGCCGTGGCCGAGGACATCAACCGCAACGTCACCAACATCGGCCAGGTGGCCAACGAGGTGGCCGGCGGCGCCGATGAAGCCTCCGCCGCCAGCGCCGAGCTGACCAAGCTGGCCGAGCAGCAGCGCCGGCTGATCAACCAGTTCAAGGTCTGACCCGCGCCACCTCCCCGGCCCACAGGGCCGGGGAGGTGGCGCGGGTCAGACCTTGAAC
>NZ_JYFT01000026.1:0-24880 GCF_000931385.1 Pseudomonas sp. FeS53a | reverse complement strand
GGGCTGCCCTCGCCCCGCTGGACAAGGGCGTCGCCGTCAGCGGCAGCGTGGTGGTCGCCGGCCACCGCCAGGCCGTGCAGCACCCCACCGGCGGCGTGGTGGCGCGCCTGCTGGTGCACGACGGCGAGGCCGTGAGCGCCGGCCAGGTGCTGCTCACCCTCGACGCCACCCGCCCGCGCGCCGAACGCGACACCCTGCGCCAGCAATACCGCGACGCCCAGGCCGCCGCCGTGCGCCTGGCGGCCGAAACCGAAGGGCAGGCGCAGCTGCGCTTCCCGCCGAGCCTGCCGGCCGACGACCCCGACATGCAGGCCAGCCAGGCCCTGCACCAGCAGCTGTTCGCCAGCCGCCGCGAAGCCCAGCGCCTGCAACAGGCCGCCCTGCGCGAGGGGCTGGCCGGTGCCCGCGCCCACCTCGCCGGGCTGGAGAGCGCCCAGCGCTACCGCCGCGAGCAGCGCCAAGCCCTGCTGCAGCAGCTCCAGGGGCTGCGCGGCCTGGCGCAGGAGGGCTACATCCCGCGCAACCGCCTGCTGGAGAACGAACGCCTGCTGGCCCAGCTCGACGGGGAGCTGGGCGAAGCCGTCGGCGCCATCGGCCACGCCCGCCAGCAGGTGCAGGAGCTGGGCTGGCGCGAACGCCAGCAGGCCGAGGAGTACCGCCGCGACCTGCACCAGCAGCAGGTGGACAACCGCCTGCGCCTCGGTGAACTGACCAGCCGCCTGGCCAGCGCCGAGTTCGAACTGGCCCACACCGAGGTGCGCGCCCCGGTGGCCGGCACCCTGGTGGGGCTGGCGGTGTTCACCCCCGGCGGGGTCATCGCCCCCGGCCAGCAACTGATGGAGGTGGTGCCCCGCGATGCGCCGCTGCTGGTGGACGCCCGCGCCCCGGTGGAGCTGGTGGACCGCCTGCGCCCCGGCCTGCCGGTGGAGCTGCTGTTCGCCGCCTTCAACCAGAGCAGCACGCCCCGGGTGCCCGGCGAGCTGGTGCTGGTGTCCGCCGACCGCCTGCTCGACGAGCAGACCCGCGAGCCCTACTACCAGGTGCGCATCCGCGTCAGCGAGGACGGTGCCCGGCAACTGGCCGGCCTCGACATCCGCCCCGGCATGCCGGTGCAGGCCTTCGTCCGCACCGGCGAGCGCTCGCTGCTCAACTACCTGTTCAAGCCCCTGGCCGACCGCCTGCACCTGGCCCTGTCGGAGGACTGATGCGCGCCCTGCTCCCCGCCCTGCTGCTGGCGCTCGCCTGGCCGGCCAGCGCCCTCGACCTGCGCGACGCCTACGCCCTGGCCCTGCGCAACGACCCGACCCTGCAAGCCGCCCTGGCCGAGCGCGATGCCGGCCAGGAGGCCCGCGCCATTGGCCGGGCCGGGCTGCTGCCGACGCTGTCCTACAGCTACAGCAGCGCGCGTAATGACTCCGAGGTGACCCAGGCCAGCGTCCAGGGCAACGTCACCAGCCAGCGTGACTACCGCAGCCGCGCCTCCACCCTGACCCTGCAGCAGCCGCTGTTCGACTACGCCGCCTGGGCCGCCTACCGCCAGGGCGAGGCCGAGGCGCTGATGGCCGACGCGCGCTACCGCGGGCGCAGCCAGGAGCTGCTGGTGCGCCTGTTCAGTGCCTACAGCGAGGCGCTGTTCGCTCAGGACCAGATCGCCCTGGTCCAGGCCCAGCGCCGCGCCTATGCCGAGCAGCTGCAGCTCAACCAGCGGCTGTTCCAGGCCGGCGAAGGCACCCGCACCGACCTGCTGGAAACCGGCGCCCGCCTGGAGCTGGCCCGCGCCCAGGAAATCGAGGCTGTGGATAACCTCGACGCCGCCCTGCGCCAGCTACAGGCCATCGTCGGCGAGCCCCTGGCGGTTCAGGACCTCACCCCGCTGGCGGAGGACTTCACCCTGCAGCCGCTGCAACCGGCACGCTTCGAGACCTGGCGCGACCTCGCCCTGGCCGCCAACCCGGAGCTGGCCGCCCAGCGCCACGCCCTCGACCGGGCCCGCTACGCGGTGGAGCGCAACCGCGCCGGGCACCTGCCCACCGTCAGCGCCTACGCCAGCACCAGCAAGACCCGCTCCGGCTCCGAGAGCACCTACAACCAGGAATACGACACCGACAGCATCGGCCTGCAGATCAGCCTGCCGCTGTTCGCCGGGGGCGCCGTCAGCGCCTCCACCCGCCGCGCCGTGGCCGAGGTGGAGCAGGCCAGCCACAGCCTCGACGCGCAGACCGCCGAGACCCTCAACCAGCTGCGCCAGCAGTTCAACCTCTGCGCCAGCAGCGCCGCCAAGCTGCGCGCCTACGCCCTGGCGGTGGAGTCCGCCAGCACCCTGATCGAAGCGACCCGGCGCAGCGTGGCCGGGGGCGAGCGGGTCAACCTCGACGTGCTGGACGCCGAGCAGCAGCTCTACAGCGCCCGCCGCGACCTGGCCCAGGCGCGCTACGGCTACCTGCGCGCGTGGCTGCAGCTGCGGTATCTGGCGGGGCAACTGGTGCCGGGGGACCTGGAGGCGCTGGCGGGGTATTTCGAGGGGAGCAGGAGGACTCCCGAAGCCTGAGCGGAGCAGCTTCGGGAATGGGGCTCGGCTGCTTTTCGCGTTCTGCGGATGTTTTCCGTTTCGCCCTCCCGGGCGAGCCCCTTTTGGCAGTCGCCCCAAAAGGGGCCAAAAGGGCTTGCCCCTGCATACGGGTCCCGCTGCGCGGGACTTCCCTCGTTCCGTCGTTGCTCCAGGGGTACGCGCTGACGGGCCATCCATGGCCCGGCAGCGCTCTCGCGACATCCATGTCGCTCAACCCCTTCTACAACGACTCCACTCAGCCTCCTGAAGGGGCGATTCCGCCGCCCCACCCTCGAGGGCAAGCCACATACATCAATGTGGGCGTCACATCCTGGGTAGCACTTACCGGCTTCTCTGCGTTGGAATCAGCCCAGTCTTCGGCGGTGGTGTTCTGAAACTGGCAGCTGTCCAATTATTTTTACTGAGTCTCGTTCGCTAAAACGTCATGTGTGAAAGGCCCGGCGCTTCGCCTGGGCAGTTCACTCGAATCGAGACATCGCCATGACCGCATCCCAGCCGCAACTGTCCCATCCCCTGCGCTCCCAGCGCCTGAACCAGGTCACCCACGAGCCCCACAGCCGCCTGGACGCGCTGGTGAAGAGCCACGACCCGTTCGGCAAGCGTGAGCACTTCGCCCGCTTCGTCGCGGCGCAGTACCTGTTCCAGATGGACCTGGCCGGGCTGTACGCCGACGCCAGCCTGGGCCAGCTGTTCGAGGACCTGCCGGCCCGTGCCCGTCACGAGCAGGCCAAGGCCGACCTGGCGGACCTGGGCCATCCGTTGCCGGCGGTCGAGGGCGAGGCGCCCACCGTCGGGCTGAGCCTGGGCGCGGCGCTGGGCTGGCTGTTCGTCTCCGAGGGTTCCAAGCTCGGCGCGGCGTTCCTCTACAAGCGTGCCGAGGGCCTGGGCCTCTCCGACACCTTCGGCGCCCGCCACCTGGGCGAGCCAGCCGGCGGCCGCGCCCAGGGCTGGAAGGCCTTCGTCGCCACCCTCGACGGCCTGGCCCTGGACGCCGAGCAGGAGCGCCTGGCCGAGGCTGCCGCCATCGCGGCGTTCAACCGCTTCACCGACCACCTGGAACGCTGCTTTGCCTGATACCCCCGCCCCCACACCTGGCCGTCTGCGCTGGCTGTGGGTGGCCCTGGCCTACCTGGCCATCGGCCTGGCGTTGCTGGGCGTGGTGCTGCCGGGGCTGCCCACCACCGAGTTCGTGCTGCTGGCGGCCTGGGCCGCCTCCCGCGGCTCGCCGCGCCTCAGCGCCTGGCTGGAGAACCACCGCCTGCTGGGCCCACCGCTGCGCAACTGGCGCCGTGGCGGGGTGATCACCCGCCGCACCAAGCTGGCGGCCAGCGTCAGCATGAGCCTGGGGCTGACGCTGATGGCCTGCACCGTGTCGCACACGCCGTCGGTGGTCATGGCCGGAGTGGGGATGGCGTTCGGGGCCGCGTGGATCTGGTCGCGGCCGGAGCGGGTGGTCGCATCGCAGTGATGCCAACTGCTTGAGGTATTCGAGCCCAGCTCGTTATCGCGTGTGCTGATGCGTTCTGTTTCGCCTTCCCAGGCGAGTCACTTTTCTCAATCGCCCAGAAAAGTAACCAAAAGGGCTCGCCCCTGCATCCGGGTCCCGCTTCGCGGGACTCCCCTCGCTCCGTCGCTGCTACGGGGGCCGGCGCGATGGGCCATCCCTGGCCTGGCGCGCCTCTCGCGGCATCCATGCCGCTCGTCCCCCTGCGCAACGACTGCGCTCGGCCTCCTGAAGGGGCAGTGTCCCCGCCTCCCCTTGGTCGCCTGACACGACGTCAGCGTGCGCTTCGGATCTGCACCACTCTGCCCTCCAAGAGGAGTGCCGGGAGCGCGTGGCTGCAGGGTTCTCAGGGGGTGGCAACCGAGGAACGGCGGCACAGCCACAAAAAAGCCCGCTCGATGAGCGGGCTTCTTCATGACCGGGAAGCGATCAGAACGCCGGTACCACGGCGCCCTTGTACTTCTCCTCGATGAACTTCTTCACCTCGGGGCTGTGCAGGGCCTTGGCCAGCTTCTGCATGTCGGCGCTGTCCTTGTTGTCCGCACGGGACACCAGGATGTTCACGTAGGGCGAGTCGCTGCCTTCGATGGCCAGGGCGTCCTTGGTGGGGTTCAGCTTGGCTTCCAGGGCGTAGTTGGTGTTGATCAGGGCCAGGTCGACCTGGGTCAGCACGCGCGGCAGGGTGGCCGCTTCCAGTTCACGCACCTTGATGCCCTTGGGGTTCTCGGCGATGTCCTTGGGGGTGGCGGTGATGCCGGCCTCGGGCTTGAGGGTGATCACGCCGGCCTTGGCCAGCAGCAGCAGGGCACGGCCGCCGTTGGTGGCGTCGTTGGGGATGACCACCGAGGCGCCCTGGGGCAGTTCGTCGAGCTTCTTGATCTTGCTGGAGTAGGCGCCGAAGGGCTCGATGTGCACGCCGGCGACGCTCACCAGCTGGGTGCCCTTGGACTTGTTGAACTCATCCAGGTACGGCTGGTGCTGGAAGAAGTTGGCGTCCAGGCGCTTCTCGGCTACCTGCACGTTGGGCTGCACGTAGTCGGTGAAGACCTTGATCTTCAGGTCCACGCCTTCCTTGGCCAGCTGGGGCTTGATGAATTCGAGGATCTCCGCGTGGGGCACCGGGGTGGCGGCCACGGTCAGGGTGTCGGCCTGGGCGGAGAAGGCGGCGAAGGCGGCAGCGGCCACCAGCAGTTTTTTCATGGAACGCTCCTTATGGGAATGCGAGGGCCGGGTCGGGTGGACGCCGGCCATCCTTTCATTTGCGGGAGAAATGCACCACCAGCTTGTCGCCGACGGTCTGCAGGATCTGCACCAGCACCAGCAGCAGGACCACGGTGACCACCATCACGTCGGTCTGGAAGCGCTGGTAGCCGAAGCGGATGGCCAGGTCGCCGAGGCCGCCCGCGCCCACCACGCCGGCCATGGCGGTGTAGGACACCAGGGTGATGGCGGTGACGGTGATGGCGGCGATGATGCCCGGCCGGGCTTCCGGCAGCAGGGCGTTGACCACGATCTGCCGGGTGGTGGCGCCCATGGCCTGGGTGGCCTCGATGATGCCGCGGTCCACTTCGCGCAGGGCGGTTTCCACCAGGCGGGCGAAGAACGGCGTGGCGCCCACCACCAGCGGCGGGATGGCGCCGGCGACACCCAGGGAGGTGCCGGTGATGAGGACGGTGAAGGGGATCATCACGATCAGCAGGATGATGAACGGCAGCGAGCGCAGCACGTTCACCACCAGCGACAGCAGGCTGTAGACGGCGCGGTTCTCGAACAGCTGGCGCGGGCTGGTGAGGAACAGCAGCACGCCCAGCGGCAGGCCCAGCAGGACGGTGAACAGCAGCGAGCCGCCCAGCATCATGAGGGTGTCGAGGCTGGCCAGCCAGATTTCGTACCAGTCGATGTTGGCGATGAGTTCGTTCATCAGCGCAGGACCTCCAGGTGAACGTCCGCTTCACGGAAGCAGGCCAGCGCGGCCTCGATGTCGCCGCCGGTGAGGGCCAGGGTCAGCTGGCCGTAGGGGGTGTCCTTGATGCGGTCGATGCGCCCGGCCAGGATGCTGAAGTCCACCCCGGTCTGGCGGGCGACGGTGCCCAGCAGCGGGGCGTAGGTGGCTTCGCCCTGGAAGGTCAGGCGCAGGATGCGGCCTTGGACGTGGGCGAAGTCCTCGCGCTGCTCGCCTTCGTCCACCTGCTCGTCCTCCTGGACGAAGCGCTGGGTGGTGGGGTGCTGCGGGTGCAGGAAGACGTCGGCCACCGGGCCCTGCTCGACGATGACGCCGGCGTCCATCACCGCGACGCGGTCGCACACGCGGCGGATCACGTCCATCTCGTGGGTGATGAGGACGATGGTCAGGTTCAGCTCGCGGTTGATCTCCGCCAGCAGCTGCAGGACCTGGCCGGTGGTCTGCGGGTCGAGGGCGCTGGTGGCCTCGTCGCAGAGCAGGATCTTCGGCCGGGTGGCGAGGGCGCGGGCGATGCCGACGCGCTGCTTCTGCCCGCCGGAAAGCTGGGCGGGGTACTTGCGGGCGTGGGCGGCGAGGCCGACCCGGGCCAGCAGTTCCTCGACGCGCTGCTCGATCTCGGCGCGGGACAGCTCGCCGGCCAGCTTCAGCGGCAGGGCGACGTTGTCGGCGACGGTCTTGGAGGACAGCAGGTTGAAGTGCTGGAAGATCATGCCGACGCGCTGGCGGAAGCGCCGCAGGCCTTCGGCGTCGAGGGCGGTGATGTCTTCGCCGTCGATGACGATGCGCCCGCCGCTGGGCTCTTCCAGGCGGTTGATCAGTCGCAGCAGAGTGCTCTTGCCGGCACCGGAATGGCCGATCAGGCCGAACACTTCGCCTTGGGCCACGCTCAGGTCGGTCGGTCGCAGCGCGGGGATGTCGCGGCCTTCGACTCGATACGCCTTGTGGACGTCATGGAATTCGATCACGTAGGGAAACCTTGTGGGGCTCTCGGGGGCCCGATGGGGCCTAAAAAGCCGCGTAGTCTACCGCTTCGCGGGGTGTGGCCGAAAATCTTTGTCGGCCTAGGGGTATAGCCACTTGGAATAACGCGGGGGCGAAAGCGGGGTTTTGCGGCCCGGCCCGCGAGGGGGCCGGGCGCGGGGATCAGCGTGCGGGGTTCAGTTGCAGGCGCGGGGTCTGGCTGGGGTCGATGCTGTGGGCCAGGCGCAGCTTGTAGGCGGGGTCRAGCTTCTTCACCCGGGCCTGGAGCAGGGCCACCACCCAGGGGTACTGCTTGGCTTCGCGCACATGCAGGYGCACGTCGCAGTYGAAGGCGACCACGTCGGCGGCCACTGCGTCGAGCAGGCTGCGCAGGCGCTCGTTGTCGTCGTTGTCCAGCATCGGCAGGGCCACGTCGTTGGCGACGCGGCGCACCGGGCGCGCGGGGGCGGCGGGCTTCTCCTCCACCGGCTGGGCCTGGGGCGCCGGGGTGGCGGCCTGGCGCTGGGCGGCGAGCTGCTGCTGGCGCGCCTGCTCGGCACGGGCGGCGGCTTCACGGGCGKCGGCCAATTGGGCCGCACGCTCGCTTTCGCTGGCTCGGGCGTGGGCGATGGCGCCGTCCAGGCCGGTGGTCAGCGCCGGGGCCTGGGGCATCAGGCTGCGGGCATGGCTGAGGGCGGTGGTGGCGCTATTGAGGTCACCCTGCTGCAGGGCGGCCTGGCCCTTCTTCAGCCAGGCTTCGGAGAGCTGGCGCTGGTACTGCTCGAGGCGGGTGTCGCCGGCGGCGCTGGTCTGCAAGGCCTTGAGCTGGGTCTCGGCCTCGGCGAGCTGGCCGTTGGCCAGGGTCAGGTCGAGCTGGCGGAAACGGGTGACCAGTTCATCGGCGGGGATGACGGTGTCCTGGGGTTTGCTCTGGCACGCGGCTAACAGCAGGGAAATCGCGATAACGGGAAGGTATCGGGTTGCGAACGGCTTCATTCCTGCGATTCTCGGTTTGTTCAAAAAACGCGCAATTCTACACGGCGCGACCGGGCAGGACAAAAGTGTAGGCGCGGGCCTGCCCTCAGCGTGCTATCAGACCCGTTGCCTGGCCTGGCGTTCGCCGGCCGTCGGGAAAATCAGCCGAGGCGGGTCCGACCTTTCCGGCCGATCGGGCCGGCGGCCTGCTAGGCTCGGCCCTGCCCGACAAAACGACAATAAGAGGAAGGCCCCATGGACCTCGAACCCCTCCCTTACGACTACCTGATCGTCGGCGCCGGCCCGGCCGGCTGCCTGCTGGCCAACCGGCTGTCGGCCGACCCGGCCTGTCGCGTGCTGCTGCTGGAAGCCGGCGGGCGCGACAACCACCCGTGGATCCACATTCCCGTGGGCTACCTGTTCTGCATCGGCAACCCGCGCACCGACTGGTGCCTGCGCACCGAGGCCGAGCCGGGGCTGAACGGCCGTTCCCTGGGCTACCCGCGCGGGCGGGTGCTGGGGGGCAGCTCGTCGATCAACGGGATGATCTACATGCGCGGCCAGGCGGCGGACTATGACCACTGGGCGGCGCTGGGCAACCCCGGCTGGGGCTGGGACGAGGTGCTGCCGCTGTTCAAGCACTGCGAGGACCACTTCGGCGGCGCGTCGGTGCACCATGGCGCCGGGGGCGAGTGGCGGGTGGAGCGGCAGCGCTTGTCCTGGGCGCTGCTGGAGGCCTTCCGCGCTGCCGCCGGGGAGACCGGCATCGCCCCGGTGGATGACTTCAACACCGGTGACAACGAGGGCTGTGGCTACTTCCAGGTGAACCAGCGCGGCGGCGTGCGCTGGAACGCCTCCAAGGCCTACCTGCGGCCGGTGCTGGGCCGGCCGAACCTGCGGGTGCTGACCGATGTGGAGGTGGAGCGGGTGGTGCTCGAAGAGGGCCGCGCCTGTGGCGTGGTGGCGCGCTGGCGGGGCGACCTGTGCAGCTTCGCCGCGCGGGAGGTGGTCCTCGCGGCGGGGGCCATCGGTTCGCCGACGCTGCTGCAGCGCTCGGGGATCGGCCCGCGCCCGCTGCTGGAGCGCCTCGGCATCGGCGTGCGGCACGAGTTGCCGGGGGTGGGCGGCAACCTGCAGGACCACCTGCAGCTGCGGCTGATCTACAAGGTCAGCGGCGTGCCGACCCTCAACCAGATGGCCGGCAGCCTGTGGGGCAAGGCCGGCATGGGCCTGCGCTACCTGCTCAGCCGCAGCGGCCCGCTGGCCATGGCGCCGAGCCAGCTGGGCGCCTTCGCCCGCTCCGGCCCGGAGCAGCAACGGGCGAACCTGGAGTACCACGTGCAGCCGCTGTCCCTGGAGCGCTTCGGCGAGCCGCTGCACCCCTTCCCCGCCTTCACCGCCTCGGTGTGCAACCTGCGTCCGGCCAGCCGGGGCCGGGTGGACATCCGCGCCGCCGAGGCCAGTGCCGCACCGCTGATCCAGCCCAACTACCTGAGCGAGGAGGAAGACCTGCGGGTGGCCGCCGACGCCATCCGCCTGACCCGGCGCATCGCCGCCGCCCCGGCACTGGCGCCCTACCGGCCGGAGGAGTACCTGCCGGGCCCGGCGTTGCAGAGCGAGGCGGAGCTGCGCCAGGCGGCGGGCGACATCGGCACCACCATCTTCCACCCGGTGGGCACCTGCCGCATGGGCGCGGACCGCGAGGCAGTGGTGGACGCGCGCCTGCGGGTGCACGGGGTGCCGGGGCTGCGGGTGGTGGATGCGTCGATCATGCCGACCATCGTCTCGGGCAACACTTGCTCGCCGACGCTGATGATCGCCGAGAAGGCGGCGCGGATGATCCTCGAGGATCGCCGCTCAAGCGTCCGCCAGCCCGCGCGCAGCGAGCCGGCGACGGTCGGCTAGGTGCGGCGCGGGGCGGCGAAGCTGAGCAGGAACAGCGCCGCCGCCGAGACCACGATGGACGGGCCGGCGGGGGTGTCCTTGAACCAGGACAGCGCCAGGCCGGCGCACACCGCCACCAGGCCCAGCAGGCTGGCGCCGACGGCCATCTGCTCGGGAGTGCGGGCGTGGCGCTGGGCAGCGGCGGCAGGAATGATCAGCAGCGAGGTGATCAGCAGCACGCCGACGATCTTCATGGCCACGGCGATCACCACGGCGATCAGCAGCATCAGCGCCAGGCGGATGGCGGTGACCGGCAGACCCTCCACCCGCGCCAGCTCCTCGTGCACGGTGATGGCCAGCAGCGGCCGCCACAGCGGCACCAGCAGGCCCAGCACCAGGGCGCTGCCGCCGAGGATCCAGGCGAGGTCGGTGGGGCTCACCGCCAGCAGGTCGCCGAACAGGTAGCCCATCAGGTCCACCCGCACTTCGCTCATGAAGCTCAGGGCCACCAGGCCGAGGGACAGGGTGCTGTGGGCGAGGATGCCCAGCAGGGTGTCCGAGGCCAGCGGCTGGCGCTGCTGGAGGGTCACCAGCAGCACCGCCAGCAGCACGCAGCCGACGGTCACCGCCAGGGTTGGGCTGATGTCGAGCATCAGGCCCAGGGCCACACCCAGCAGGGCGGCGTGGGATAGGGTGTCGCCGAAGTAGGCCATGCGCCGCCACACCACGAAGGAGCCGAGCGGGCCTGCCACCAGGGCCAGCGCAAGGCCAGCGAGCAGGGCGTTGACGAGGAAATCAGCCATGGTTGCAGTCGGGGCCGTGCTTGTGAACGGGAGTGAAGCGGGTGCCGGCGGGGAAGCCGGGACGCTCGATCACTTCGCCGTGGAGGTCGTGTTCGTGGTCGTGGTGATGGTGGTAGACGGCCAGGCTCTGGGCGTCCTTGCCGAACAGCTCGACGAAGGCCGGGTCGAAGCTGACCTGCTCGGGGTGGCCGGAGCAGCACACGTGGCGGTTCAGGCACACCACCTGGTCGGTGGTGCTCATCACCAGGTGCAGGTCGTGGGAGACCATCAGCACGCCGCAGCCGAGGCGGTCGCGCAGCTGGGTGATGAGGCGGTACAGCTCGGCCTGGCCGGCGACGTCGACGCCCTGCACGGGTTCGTCCAGCACCAGCAGCTCGGGCTCGCGCAGCAGGGCGCGGGCCAGCAGCACGCGCTGCAACTCGCCGCCGGAAACGGTCTGCAGCGGGCTGTCGATCACCTGGGGAGCGCCCACTTCGCTGAGGGCGGCGAGCGCCGCGGCGCGGTCGACCCCCGGCACCAGCCGCAGGAAGCGCAGCACGGTGAGCGGCAGGGTGGCATCCACCTGGAGCTTCTGCGGCATGTAGCCGATGCGCAGGCGCGGCTTGCGCCAGACGCTGCCGCGCTGGGGCTGCAGCAGGCCGAGCACGGTGCGCACCAGGGTGGTCTTGCCGGCGCCGTTGGGGCCGATCAGGGTGACGATCTCGCCGGGGCGCAGGGTCAGCCCCACGTCCTGCAGCACCGCCTGGCCGGCGAAGGTGACGCCGACGCCCTCCAGGCGGATCAGCGCGTCCTGGCTCATGCCTTGCCCCGGCAGGTGGCGCACAGGCCGACCACTTCCACGGTCTGCCCTTCCACGGCGAAGCCGACGGCCTGGGCGCTGGCGACGATGGCGTCGCTGATGGCCGACTGTTCCAGCTCGATGGCGGTCTGGCACTGGCGGCAGATCAGGAACTGGCCCTGGTGGGCTTCGCCGGGGTGGTTGCAGCCGACGAAGGCGTTGAGCGAGGCGATGCGGTGCACCAGGCCGTTCTCCAGGAGGAACTCCAGGGCGCGGTACACCGTGGGCGGCGCGGCGCGGCGGCCGTCTTCCTCGGTCAGTACGCCGAGGATGTCGTAGGCGCCCAGGGGCTTGTGGCTGGCCCAGACCAGCTCCAGCACGCGCTTGCGCAGGGCGGTCAGGCGCAGGCCGTCGCGGGCGCAGAGGGCTTCGGCCTCGGCCAGCGCATCCCGCACGCAGTGGGAGTGATCGTGGGGGCGGCAGGCCAGGGGGGCTTGGGTCTTGATCGGCTTGAGCATGGCGGCGACGTTGAGTCAAAGAGACGTTATTCTATTACGCCTTTGTGTCGGAGTCCTCCCCGTGTCGCGTCTCGTCCTGCTCGCCCTCCTTGCCTGCCTGGCGCTGCCGGCCGGCGCCGACGTCCGTGTGCTGACCAGCATCAAGCCGCTGCAGCTGATCGCCGCTGCCGTTCAGGACGGTGTGGGTGAGCCCGAGGTGCTGCTGCCGCCCGGGGCCTCGCCGCACCAGTACGCGCTGCGGCCGTCCGACGTACGGCGGGTGCGTGAGGTGCCGCTGCTGTATTGGGTCGGCCCGGACCTGGAAGGCTTCCTGCCCAAGGTGATCGCCGGGCGCAGCGCGCCGGCCGTGGCGGTGCAGGACCTGCCGGGCATGCAGCTGCGCCATTTCGAGGCCCTCGGCCACGATGAGCATGAGCATGAGCACGAGGACGCCCACGAGCACGACCATGACCACCGCCCCGGCTCCCTGGACGCCCACCTCTGGCTGCTGCCGGCCAACGCCCGGGTGATCGCTGCCCGCATGGCGGCGGACCTGTCGGCGGCGGACCCGGTCAACGCGGCGCGCTACCAGGCCAACCTGAAGGCCTTCGGCGAGCGCCTGGACCAGCTCGATGTGCGCCTCAAGGCCCGCATGGCGGCCGTCAGCGGCAAGCCGTTCTTCGTCTTCCACGAGGCCTTCGACTACTTCGAGAGCGCCTACGGCCTGCGTCACGCCGGGGTGTTCAGCGTGGCGGCCGAGGTACAGCCGGGTGCCCGCCACGTGGCGGCGATGCGCGAGCGCCTGCGGGCGGCCGGCCCCAGCTGCGTGTTCAGCGAGCCGCCGGTGCGCCCGCGCCTGGCCGAGACCCTGACCCAGGGCCTGCCGGTGCGCCTGGCCGAGCTGGATGCACTGGGCATGCAGGTGCCGGTGGCCGCAGGTGGCTACGAGCGCCTGCTGGACGACCTGGCCCAGGGCCTGGCGGGGTGCCTGGAGGCGCTTTGAGGCGCCCCGGGCCACTTATCCACAGCGCGTAGCCTGCGCGCGCCCACAAGCCACACCATCGGTCGAGTCGCGACGACTTTTCTTGGGTCGACGGTCTAACTTCCTCCCGGGACATCTCTGCCCCGGCGACAGGAGGCTCCGACCCCTATGACCCGCACCGGCTCCCCCGCGAAGACCCGCCTGCCGCTGCCCTTGCAGGCGGCTTCCGAAGACATCTGGGACAGCAAGTACCGCCTGCGCCGGCGCGACGGTACGCCGCTGGACGACACCCCGGACCACAGCCTGCAACGGGTGGCCCAGGCCCTGGCCGAGGTGGAGCCGAAGGACGTCGAGCACTGGTACGAGCGCTTCCTCTGGGCCCTGCGCCAGGGGGCGCTGCCGGCCGGGCGCATCCTCTCCAACGCCGGTGCCCAGGCCCACAAGCCGGCCACCTCGACCATCAACTGCACCGTCTCGGGGGTGATCCATGACGCCATGGACGACATCCTCGGCAAGGTCCACGAAGCCGGCATGACCCTCAAGGCCGGCTGTGGCATCGGCTATGAGTTCAGCACCCTGCGCCCCCGGGGCGCCTTCGTTTCCGGTGCCGGGGCGCACACCAGCGGGCCGCTGTCGTTCATGGACGTGTATGACCGCATGTGCTTCACCGTCAGCTCCGCCGGGGGCCGGCGTGGGGCGCAGATGGCCACCTTCGACATCGCCCACCCGGACGTGCGCGAGTTCATCCGCGCCAAGCGCGAGGACGGCCGCCTGCGCCAGTTCAACCTCAGCCTGCTGGTGACCGATGCCTTCATGCAGGCCGTGGAGCAGGACGCCGAGTGGCCGCTGGTGTTTCCCCTGCATGCCCGCGAGCTGGACGAGGTGGACCTGGACGACCCGGCTCAGGTGCTCTGGCGCGACTGGCCGATCCACGCGGGCTACCAGGTGCGGGAGGACGGCCGGGTGGCCTGCCGCATCTACGGCCGGCTCAAGGCGCGGCACCTGTGGGACATGGTGATGGCCTCCACCTACGACTACGCCGAGCCGGGCTTCATCCTCATCGACCGGGTCAACGCGCTGAACAACAACTGGTGGTGCGAGGCGATCCGTGCCACCAACCCCTGCGGCGAGCAGCCGTTGCCGCCCTACGGTTCCTGCCTGCTGGGCTCGATCGACCTGACCCGCTTCGTCGACGACCCGTTCACCGACCAGGCGCGGTTCGACTGGGAGCGCTTCCGCGAGGTGGTGAAGGTCTTCACCCGCCTGCTGGACAACGTGGTGGAGATCAACGGCCTGCCCCTGGCGCAGCAGCGCGAGGAGATCACCGGCAAGCGCCGCCATGGCATGGGCTTCCTCGGGTTGGGGTCGGCGCTCGCCCTGCTCGGCCTGCGCTATGGCAGCCCGGAATCCTGCGTGTTCACCGAGGAAGTGGCCCGCGAGATGGCCCTGGTGGGCTGGCAGGCAGCCCTCGACCTGGCGAAGGAGAAAGGCCCGGCACCGCTGCTGGCGCAGCGCTTCACGGTGACCGAGGCGATGCTCCGGCAGCGCCCGGAGATGGCTGCCGACGGCTACAAGGTGGGTGACTCGGTGCCCGGCAGCGTGCTGCATGCGCGTTACTCGCGCTACATGCAGCGCATCGCCGAGCACGCGCCGGAGCTGGTGGCGCAACTGGCCGAGGTGGGTGCGCGCTTCACCCACCACAGCTCCATCGCCCCCACCGGCACCATCAGCCTGAGCCTGGGCAACAACGCCTCCAACGGCATCGAGCCGAGCTTCGCCCACGTCTATTCGCGCAACCTGATCCGCCCCGGGCGCAAGACCAAGCAGAAGGTCGAGGTGGTCAGCTACGAGCTGCTGGCCTACCGCGCCCTGGTGGACCCGCAGGCGGCGCCCGGGGCCGATTCGGCGGGCCATGGCCTGCCCGAGTGGTTCGTCACCGCCGAGGACATCACCCCCGCCCAGCACGTGGACATCCAGGCGGCGGCGCAGAAGTGGGTCGACTCCTCCATCTCCAAGACCGCCAACGTGCCCACCGACTACCCCTTCGAGGCCTTCAAGGACATCTACCTCTACGCCTGGCGCCAGGGCCTGAAGGGCTGCACCACCTTCCGCTTCAACCCGGCGGCCTTCCAGGGTGTGCTGGTGAAGGACGCGGACCTGGAGAAGACCCGCTACCGCTTCGAACTGGAGGACGGCAGCGTGGTGGAGCTGAAGGGCAACGAGGAGGTGGAGTACGACGGCGAGGTGCATACGGCGGCGAACCTGTACGAGGCCCTCAAGGAGGGCTACTACGGGCGTTACTGAGCGGAGGCGGCGATGAGCGTGAAGATCAACCAGCGGATCAAGGGTTTCCAGGTGGTGGACGTGGAGGCCGAGCGCGCCCGCCGCGCCGCCGAGGAAGCGGCCGCCGTGGTGCAGATGGACGAGACCCTGCAGCGCCCGGAAACCCTGGTGGGGGCGACCTACAAGATCAAGTCGCCTCTGTCGGAGCACGCGCTGTACGTGACCATCAACGACATCGTCCTCAACCCCGGCACGCCCCACGAGCAGCGCCGGCCCTTCGAGATCTTCATCAACTCCAAGGGCATGGAGCACTTCCAATGGATCGTCGCCCTCACCCGCATCATGTCGGCGGTGTTCCGCAAGGGCGGCGACTGCACCTTCCTGGTGGAGGAGCTGAGCGCGGTGTTCGACCCCCGTGGCGGCTACCTCAAGCGCGGCGGGCTGTACATGCCCTCCCTGGTGGCCGAGATCGGCGCCGTGCTGGAACGCCACCTGGTGGCCATCGGCCTGATGCAGGGCCCCCAGCCCGACCCGGAGCAGCAGCGCTTCCTCGCCGAAAAGCGCGCCGCCTACGAAGCCAGCCTCGGCACCACCACCGCCGAACCCGGCGAAGGCTTCCCCCCCGGCGCCCAGCTCTGTGGCAAGTGCAACACCCAGGCCGTCGTCCGTATGGACGGCTGCGCCACCTGCCTCAACTGCGGGCACTCGAAATGTGGGTGAGCCGGGGTTTTCGCAACGCATGCGTTGCGCCGGCGAACGACCGGCCATGGATGGCCGGGCCGGGGCTGAGCTTGGGCAGCGGAGTACCGACAGGGATGTCTGCGCCTGAGTGGATCTTCATGCCAGACAAGCATGCGTTTTGAAGGGCGAACGACCGGCCATGGATGGCCGGGCCGGGGTTGAGCTTGGGCAGCGGAGCAGCGACAGGGATGTCTGCGCCTGAGTGGATCTTCACGCCAGACAAGCGTGTGTTTTGAAGGGCGAACGACCGGCCGTGTATGGCCCGGGATGGGGTTGAGCTTGGGCAGCGGAGTACCGACAGGGATGTCTGCGCCTCAGTGGACCTTCACGCCAGACGAGCATGCGTGTCCCGGCGAGCACCACCAAAATCGTTATGCATGAGCGTCGACACCTCGCCATCCCTGGGCTGAAGCCCAGGCTACGGTTTGCGGTGTGCCCGAGCTCGCGCAGCAGGGATATCTGCGTCAAGGCACGGCTTCAGGCCGCCGACAGGCACCCGCGTGGGCTGAAGCCCACCCTACGGGGCGCAGAGGCGCCCTAGAGGGCAAAGGGCAGCGGCAGCTCCACCACCTGGCGATGGGCCAGGCGGCGCTGGAATTCGGCGGGGTCGTGGATCAGCACGTCCTGGCCGGCGAAGGCCTCGGCGGCGATCAAGCGCGACAGCCAGAAGCGCACGCAGGCGACGCGCAGCAGCGTCGGCCAGAGTTCGGCCTCGGCGGCGGTGAAGGGGCGCAGGGCAACGTAGGCGCCGAGCAGGGCGCGGGCGCGGGCCTCGTCGAGCTGGCCGTCGTCGTCGGAGCACCAGTCGTTGAGGGTGATGGCCAGGTCGTAGAGCATCGGGCCGGAGCAGGCGTTGTAGAAGTCGATCACCCCCGCCAGGTGCGGGCCGTCGAACAGGGCGTTGTCGCGGAACAGGTCGGCGTGCAGGTTGGCCCGTGGCAGGGCCTGGATGCGGGGCTTGAGGCGTTCGATCTCGGCCAGGGCCTGCTCCAGCAGCGGGCGGGCCTGGGCGTCGAGGCGCTCGGCCTGGTGCGGGCCTTCGCTGAGCATCCAGTCGAGCCCGCGGTCGCTCTTGCGTTCGATGGGCTGGTCGCGGGTGGCCAGGTGGATGCGCGCCAGCAGCGTGCCGACTTCGCCGCAGTGGTGCGGGTTGGGTTCGCGCAGGTGGCGCCCGGCGAGGCGCGGCTGCAGCAGCGCGGGCTTGCCGGCGAGGCTGCGCAGGGCCTGGCCGTCTTCGCTGCGCAGGGCGTAGGGCACCGGCAGGCCGGCGCTGTGGAGCACGTCCAGCAGTTCGATGAAGAACGGCAGGTCGGCCACCGGGCCTCGTTCCACCAGGGTCAGGACGTATTCACCCCGCTCCAGACTGACGAAGAAGTTGCTGTTCTCCGAACCTTCGGCGATGCCCTTGAAGTCCCGGAGCCGGCCCAGCCCGTAGGGGGCGAGGAAGGTTTCGAGTTCGGGGCGCTGCAGCGGGGTGAAAACGGACATTCGACTACCTTGTTACGGCCACCGTGGCGGCCTTACCAGCTGAAGATCTCCCACTGCGGGATCAGCATGTCGGGGTTGTCCGACCGGATGAAGTTGCTGTCGCCGTCAGCGCGGACCAGGAAGTAGGGTTTGCCACCCTTGGGGGTGACCTTGATCGCATAGAGGAAGCCGTTCACACGGTATTCCTGGATGGTCTTGTCGCCGTCCTGGCGGATGGTGACGTCGGGTTCCGGCGAGGGTGCCTCGTCGTCGGCGAAGACACTCACCGGCAGGAGGGCCAGCAGACCGGCGAGCAACAGGCGGTTGAAAGCGCGCATGGTGGTAACCTTGTCCCTTATCGTCAATGACCGGGCCATTCTACTGCGGGTCCGGTGAATAAAGGTTGAATTCACGCATGAGCCAAGCCCCTCTCGTCCTCGTCGACGGTTCCTCCTACCTGTACCGCGCCTTCCATGCCCTGCCGCCGCTGATGACTTCGGCGGGCCTGCCCACCGGTGCGGTCAAGGGTGTGCTGAACATGCTCAAGAGCCTGCGCAAGCAGTACCCGGACAGCCCGTTCGCGGTGGTCTTCGACGCCAAGGGCGGGACCTTCCGCGATGCGATGTTCGCCGAGTACAAGGCCAACCGGCCGTCCATGCCGGACGAGCTGCGGGTACAGGTGGAGCCGCTGCACGCAACGGTGCGGGCCCTGGGCCTGCCGCTGCTGTGCGTGGAGGGCGTGGAGGCCGATGACGTGATCGGCACCCTGGCCCGGCAAAGCGCGGCGGGCGGGCGCCAGGTGGTGATCTCCACCGGCGACAAGGACATGGCGCAGTTGGTCGATCCGCACATTACGCTGGTCAACACCATGACCGGTAGCACGCTGGACATCGATGGCGTGAAAGAGAAATTCGGCGTCGGTCCTGAGCTGATCATCGATTACCTGGCCCTGATGGGCGACAAGGTCGACAACATCCCCGGCGTGCCCGGCGTGGGCGAAAAGACCGCCCTGGGCCTGCTCACCGGCGTGGGCGGCGGGCTCGATGTGCTCTACGCCAGCCTGGACAAGGTGCCCGAGCTGCCGATCCGCGGTGCCAAGGGGCTGCCGGCCAAGCTGCTGGAGCACAAGGACATGGCCTACCTGTCCTACCAGCTCGCCACCATCAAGTGCGACGTGGAGCTGAACGTCGAGATCGATGCCCTGCACCCCGGCGAGCCGGACCGCGAGGCCCTGGCCGAGCTGTACCGCACCCTGGAGTTCAAGAGCTGGCTGGATGACCTGCAGCGCCAGGCCAAGTCGGACGGCGAACAACTGGCCCTGCTGGATGCCCCCGCGGAGCCGGCCGTCGAGACGCGCTATGAAACCGTGCTGGAGCAGGCGCAGTTCGACGCCTGGCTGAAGAAGCTGGAGGCGGCGCCGCTGATCGCTTTCGACACCGAGACCACCAGCCTTGACGCCCAGCAGGCGCAGGTGGTGGGGGTGTCCTTCGCCGTGGAAGCCGGCGAGGCCGCCTACGTGCCCTTGGCCCACAGTTACATGGGCGTGCCCGCGCAGCTGGACCGCGACGCGGTGCTGCAGGCCCTGAAGCCGCTGCTGGAAGACCCGGCCAAGGCCAAGGTCGGCCAGCACGCCAAGTACGACATGAACGTCCTGGCCAACGCCTCGACGCCCATCACCGTCCAGGGCATCGCCTTCGACACCATGCTCGAGTCCTATGTGCTGGACTCCACGGCCACCCGCCACGACATGGACAGCCTGGCCCTGAAATACCTGGGCCACAGCACCATCCGCTTCGAGGACATCGCCGGCAAGGGCGCCAAGCAGCTGACCTTCGACCAGATCGCCCTGGAGCAGGCCGGCCCCTACGCCGCCGAGGACGCCGACGTGACCCTGCGCCTGCACCAGGCGCTGTGGCAGAAGCTGGAGGCTGTCCCGTCCCTGGTCACGGTGCTGAAGGACATCGAGATGCCGCTGGTGCCGGTGCTGGCGCGCATCGAACGCAACGGTGCGCTGGTGGACGGCAAGCTGCTGGGCCAGCAGAGCCTGGAACTGGGCGAGAAGATGGTGGCCCTGGAGCGCCAGGCCTACGAGCTGGCCGGGCAGGAATTCAACCTGGGTTCGCCCAAGCAGCTTGGCGCCATCCTCTACGAGAAGCTCGGCCTGCCGGTGCTGGCCAAGACCGCCACCGGCCAGCCCTCCACCGCCGAGAACGTGCTGGCGGACCTGGCCGAGCAGGACTTCGAGCTGCCCAAGGTGATCATGCAGTACCGCTCCCTGAGCAAGCTCAAGAGCACCTACACCGACAAGCTGCCGGAGCAGATCAACCCGCGCACCGGGCGCATCCACACCTCCTACCACCAGGCGGTGGCGGCCACCGGGCGCCTGTCCTCCAGCGATCCGAACCTGCAGAACATCCCGATCCGCACGGCCGAAGGGCGGCGCATCCGCCAGGCCTTCGTCGCACCCAAGGGCTACAAGCTGCTGGCGGCGGACTATTCGCAGATCGAGCTGCGCATCATGGCCCACCTGGCCAAGGACGAAGGCCTGCTGGACGCCTTCCGTCATGACCGCGACGTGCACCGGGCGACGGCGGCGGAAGTCTTCGGCGTCG
The DNA here is from genome assembly GCF_000931385.1 of Pseudomonas sp. FeS53a. Taxonomy (NCBI): domain Bacteria; kingdom Pseudomonadati; phylum Pseudomonadota; class Gammaproteobacteria; order Pseudomonadales; family Pseudomonadaceae; genus Pseudomonas; species Pseudomonas sp. FeS53a. The sequence goes on along the minus strand of NZ_JYFT01000026.1, from coordinate 4,862 downwards.
AGCTGGACCAGGTCAGCAATGACCAGCGCCGCAGCGCCAAGGCCATCAACTTCGGCCTCATCTACGGCATGAGCGCCTTCGGCCTGGCCAAGCAGATCGGCGTCGACCGCAAGCAGTCCCAGGCGTACATCGACCGCTACTTCGCCCGCTACCCCGGTGTGCTTGCCTACATGGAGCGCACCCGTGAGCAGGCGGCTGCCCAGGGCTTCGTCGAGACGCTGTTCGGGCGCCGGCTCTACCTGCCGGAAATCCACTCGAAGAACCAGGCCATGCGCAAGGGCGCCGAGCGCACCGCGATCAACGCGCCGATGCAGGGCACGGCGGCGGACATCATGAAGCGCGCCATGGTGGCAGTGGATGCCTGGCTGCAGGAGAGCGGCCTGGATGCGCGCGTCATCCTCCAGGTGCACGACGAACTGGTGCTGGAGGTGCGCGAGGACCTGGTGGACACCGTGTGCGCCGCCATCCGTCCGCTCATGAGCGATGCCGCCGAGCTGGATGTGCCGCTGGTGGTGGAAGTCGGGGTGGGCGACAACTGGGACGAGGCGCACTGAGTGCGCCCATCGGCTTAGCGCTGTTTCGCATAAGGGGCAGCGCTGACCGAAGGAATAATTTCTGACGCAGCGGTGAACTTTTGTGAAGCATGCCCGGTCAGAGACTGGGAATGGCTGGTGAAGCCTTCGATGCTCCTTTTGCTGTGTTTAGTGTTGGCAGATATCTGAACCCCGCCCTAGCGGTTCAGACTTGAACCCCGGAACTTCCCCCTCCCCATACGAAGTCCGGGGTTTTTTTTGCCTGCGATTCAGGCGTCGGATGCGTCGCTGCCGCCTTCCTCGAATTCCTCGCCCAGCTGCAGCCAGCGGGCCAGCACGGCCTGGGCCTCTTCCACGCCCTGGCGCTTGGGTGCGGAGAACAGCTGGATGCTCACGTCATCGCCCCAGCCCTTGCGGATTTCCTGGCGCACCTTCAGCAGCGCGTTCTTCGAGGCGCCATAGGCCAGCTTGTCGGCCTTGGTCAGGAGGATGTGCAGCGGCATGTGGCCGGCGCTGGACCAGTCCAGCATCAGGCGGTCGAAGTCGGTGAGCGGGTGGCGGATGTCCATCATCAGCACCAGGCCGACCAGGCTCTCGCGGCTGCTCAGGTAGGCCTCCAGGTGGTGCTGCCAATGCTGCTTGAGAGGGATCGGCACCTTGGCGTAGCCGTAGCCGGGCAGGTCCACCAGGCGGCGGTCCTCGTCCAGGGAGAAGAAGTTGAGCAGCTGGGTGCGGCCCGGGGTCTTCGAGGTACGCGCCAGGTTGGCGTGGGTCAGGGTGTTCAGCGCGCTGGACTTGCCGGCGTTGGAGCGGCCGGCGAAGGCGACCTCCAGGCCCTGGTCGGGCGGGCACTGGTCCACCTTGGTGGCACTGATGAGGAAGCGGGCCTGCTGGCACAGGCCGATGATCGGATTCTTGAATGACATGAAGGAGTCCACAGGGTGCGACCTGGTGTCGCAGAGGGCGGTTTCGTTTCCGTTTGGGCAGCGCCAGTATATAATGCCGCAGATTTAGTGTGCGCTTTATCCCCCAGGGTACAAGGGCCACGGGAACGACCAGGGCACTGCAGAAAGCCCGGCGAAGCCCCTCTGATGAGGTTGATCATGAAGAAGATGGTATTCGTCGCAAGCCTTGCGGCGCTGGCCTTTGGCGCTCAGGCTGCTCAGGATCCGGAAGCCGTTTTCAACCGGACCTGCGGGGCCTGCCACAATGGTCAACTGCCTATGGCGCCCAAGAAGGGCGACAAGGCGGCCTGGGAGCCGCGACTGGCCAAGGGCACTGATGCTCTGGTTCAGAGCGTCACCAATGGTTTGAACGCCATGCCTCCCCGAGGCTTGTGCATGGACTGCAGTGCCGAAGACTACAAAGCGGTCATCCAGTGGATGAGCCAATAACGAAGGTAGTCGGGCGCTAGATTCTTTCACCCTTAGCCGTAATTGGATTAGCTGATGAACAAAGTACTCGTGAGTCTGCTGTTGACCCTGGGCATCACCGGTCTGGCCCACGCCGCAGGCGACGCCAAGGCCGGCCAGGCCAAAACCGCCGTATGCGGCGCTTGCCACGGTCCGGACGGCAACAGCCTTGCCCCGAACTTCCCCAAACTCGCCGGCCAGGGCGAGCGCTACCTGCTCAAGCAGCTGCATGACATCAAGGACGGCAAGCGCCAGGTGCTGGAAATGACCGGCCTGCTGACCAACCTCAGCGACCAGGACCTGCAGGACATCGCCGCCTACTTCTCCAGCCAGTCCGGCAGCGTCGGCGCCGCCGATCCCAAGCTGGTGGCCCGTGGCGAAGCCCTGTTCCGTGGCGGCAAGCTGGAAGAAGGCATGCCCGCCTGCACCGGCTGCCACTCCCCGAACGGCGCCGGCAACGCCGCTGCCGGCTTCCCGCACCTGGGTGGCCAGCATGCCCAGTACGTGGCCAAGCAGCTGACCGATTTCCGCGAAGGCAACCGCACCAACGACGGCGACAACATGATCATGCGCGCCATCGCCGCCAAGCTGAGCAACAAGGACATCGAAGCCGTTTCCAGCTATATCCAGGGTCTGCACTAAGCTTTCCCGAGCGGTAGTAAACGGTAAATGAAAGGGTGGCTATGGCCACCCTTTTTCATTGGCAGCCTCGCTACAATGCGGAACCCGCCCAGCGGCCCCCGGTCGAAGCTGGGCCCGTCGCAGAACCCCACGATCCGTCTAGGAGCCAAGCATGCGTAACCTGATCCTTTCCGCCGTACTCGCCAGCGCGAGCCTGTTCGGCATGACCGCCGCCCACGCCGAAGACATCCAGGCGGGCAAGCAGTATGTCGAGCTGAGCAGCCCGGTGCCGGTCTCCAAGCCCGGCAAGATCGAGGTGGTGGAGTTGTTCTGGTACGGCTGCCCGCACTGCTACCAATTCGAACCGACCGTCAACGCCTGGTCCGAGAAGCTCCCGGAAGACGTCAACTTCGTGCGCGTTCCCGCCATGTTCGGCGGCCTGTGGAACGTCCACGGCCAGCTGTTCATCACCCTCGAGAGCATGGGTGTGGAGCACAGCGTGCACAAAGCCGTGTTCGACGCCATCCACAAGGAAGGCAACAAGCTCGCCACCAAGGAAGCCATGGCTGATTTCCTCGCCGTCCACGGTGTCGACAAGGAAGCCTTCCTCAAGGCCTTCGACTCCTTCGGCGTGAAGAGCCAGATGGAGAAAGCCAAGAAGCTGGCCGTCGCCTACCAGATCTCCGGCGTACCGACCCTCATCGTCAACGGCAAGTACCGCTTCGACATCGGCTCCTCCGGTGGCCTGGAGCAGACCACTGCCGTCGCCGACTACCTGATCGCCAAGGAGCGTGCCGCGAAGTAAGCGGCACCGGGGCAGGCCCATGCTGCGCCGCTGGAGCAACGATCGCACCGCTGGCCTGCGCACCGCGCAGGTCAACCCTCATTGCGACGCCAGCGGCTTGCCCGAAGACGGCCGGCTGCGCCTGCTCAGCTTCAACATCCAGGTCGGCATCAACACCGGCCACTACCGCCACTACCTCACTCGCGGCTGGCAGCACCTCCTGCCCCATGCCGGGAGAGCCGGCAACCTCCAGCGCATCGGCGCCCTCCTGGGTGACTTCGACCTCGTCGCCCTGCAGGAAGTGGACGGCGGCAGCCTGCGCTCCGGCTACGTCAACCAGGTCGAACACCTGGCCCAGCTCGGTGCCTTCCCCTACTGGTACCAGCAGCTCAACCGCAACCTCGGGCGCCTGGCGCAGCACAGCAACGGCCTGCTCAGCCGCCTGCAGCCCACCCAGCTGGAAGACCACCCCCTGCCCGGCCCGCCCGGTCGCGGCGCCATCCTCATGCGCTTCGGCGAAGGCGATGACGCCCTGGTGGTGGTCATGATGCACCTCGCCCTCGGCACCAAGGCCCGCACCCGCCAGCTCGCCTACATCCGCGAGCTGATCGGCAACTACCGCCACCAGGTGCTCATGGGCGACATGAACACCCACGCCACCGACCTGCTGCACCACTCGCCCCTGCGTGACCTCGGGCTGCTGGCACCGCAGGTCGAGGCCACCTTCCCGAGCTGGCGCCCCCAGCGCTGCCTCGACCACATCCTGCTCAGCCCCAGCCTCACCCTGGAGCGCGTGCAGGTGCTCAGCCAACCCATCTCCGACCACCTGCCGGTGGCCGTGGACATCCGTCTGCCCGCCTCCCTGCGCGGCGACGCACTCCCGGCCAGGCTCGACCCTTCCGGATCCGCACCATGAGCGACGACGGCCAGCGCTGGAAAGCCAAGTACCTGGAAAGCCTGGAAGAGCAGGAAAAGCTCGAACGCCTCTGGGAGGCGCGCCTCGACCTGCTGCGCCGGGGCCTGGTGCGCAGTTCCCTGGCCGCCGAAGGCACCGACAAGGCGGTGGACGCCTGCATGCAGGAGCTGCGGGAGATCATCCGTGGCGACAAGATCGACGCCGGCCTGTCCGCCCTCATCCCCCGGCTGGAAAAGGCCGTGCTCGACTCCGAGCAGCGCCGCCAGCAACGCATCCAGCAGAACGTCGGCGCCCTGGGTGGCCTGGCCAACCAGTTGCTCAAGCTCGACGTCCCGCGGGACGTGCGCAAATCCCTCAAGCAGTTCGCCAAGCGCCTCGACGAGCGCGCCGGCAGCTCCCGCGAGATGCCGGCCCTGCTCAGCGAACTGAGCGAGCTGCAGAACCGCGCCCTCGAAGTGCTGACCGGCGACGCCCCGCCGCCGCGTCCCGGCCTGTTGCAGCGGCTGTTCGGCAACGGCGAGGGCGGGGTCGACGAGGCCCAGCCCGGCGCGCCGGATGCCCCCGTGGCCAGCGCCCCGGCCGCGCCTGCCCCGGTG
>NZ_JYFT01000039.1:0-29210 GCF_000931385.1 Pseudomonas sp. FeS53a | reverse complement strand
CCCGCGCACGTGCCCCGACCGCGCCTGGTGGCGCCGCTGCTGGAGCAACCGGCGCGCCTGCGCCTGCTCTGTGCCCCCGCCGGCTTCGGCAAGAGCGTGCTGCTCAGCGAACTGCTGCGGGCCGGCGCCGACACCCACGACGCCATCGCCTGGATCGGCCTCGGTAGCGAAGCCCTCCCCGTGGAGCGCCTGGTCGCCCAGGTCGCCACCGCCCTGCAGCGCCCGGCCCCCGACCTGCCCCCGCAACAGGCCCTCTGGCAACTGCTGGGCGACCCCTCGCGGCCGCTGTGGCTGGTACTCGACGACTACCCCGCCGACCCGCCACCCGAACTGGACGCCTGCATCGACCTGCTGCTCGCACGCACCCCACCCAACCTGCAGCTGCTGGTCAGCGCCCGCCAGCGCCCCGAATGGAACCTGCCGCGCCTGCTGCTGGCCGGTGACCTGCAAGAGCTGGACGCCGCCCAGCTCGCCCTCACCCGTGACGAGCAGGAGCGCCTGGTGGACCTGATCGCCCCCCAGGCCAACCCGACCCTGCGCGACGAGCTGTGGGCGGAAAGCGAAGGCTGGTGCGCCGGCGTCCGCCTGCAACTGTGCAGCCGCTTCCCCCCGGCCGCCGCCAGCAACGTCGGCGCCCACCACTGCTGGCTCAAGGAATACCTCGACCACGAACTGCTGGCCCGCCTGGACGACGACGAAGCCCGCTGCCTGTTCGCCCTGGTGCACCTGCCCCGGGTCAGCGCCGAGCTCTGCCAGCAACTCTGGGAGGACGGCGACGGCGCCGCCCTGTTCGCCCGTCTTCTCGCCCGCCATGCCTTCTTCATGCCGCTGGACGAAGAAGGCCGCTGGTACCGCGTCCTGCCCATCGTCGCCCGGGTGCTGCGCAACCGCCTCGCCCCCGCAGCCGCCACCCACCTGCACCTGGCCGCCTGCAGGGTCTTCATCGCCGCCGGCCAGGTGGAAGACGCCATCGAACAGGCCCTCTGCGCCCAGCAGCCGGAAGTGGCCGCCAACTACCTCGAACACCTCGGCCAGGAATGGCTCACCGGCGAACAGCACCTCGCCCACCTGCTCGCCTGGCGCGACCGCCTGCCCCAGGTGCTGCTGGAAAGCACCCCGCGCCTGCTCACCCTCAGCGCCTGGGCCCTGCTGCTGGCCTGGCGCCTGGACGAGGCCCAGGCCTGCATCGAGCACCTCGGCCGCTTCCTGCCCCAGGCCGACGCACGGCGCAACCGCAAGCTGATCGCCAACGGCCAGGCCCTGCAGGGCGTGCTCACCGCCTTGCGCGGACGCTCCGCCAGCGAAGCCCGGCAGCACTGCCGCGAAGCCCTGGAACACCTGCCCGAACGGGACTGGATGCCGCTGCTGCTGTGCCACTCCGCCCTGGCTCGGATGGCCATGGCCGAAGGCGAGCCCGACCAGGCCGCCGCCCTGCTGCACGACGCCCTCGAACTGGCCCGGCGCCAGGGCAGCGTGCTCTTCGAGGTGCTGATCAACCTCGACCGCATCCGCCTGCTGGTCCTGCGGGGCGAACTCACCCGCGCCCAGAGCCTGGTCACCCAGAGCTTCGCCCTCACCGCCCGGCGCCGGGGCGTCGACGGCCTGCTGCTGGGCCGCCTGCACCTGATCCAGGCCGAACTGCACCTGCTCCACGGTCGCCTCGACGAAGCCGGCCCCGCCCTGGACAGCGGCCTGGAACAGGCCCTGGCCTGCGCCGACCCCTTCGCCCTGCACGGCTACCTCGGCCTCGCCGAGCGCAGCTCGCGCCAGGGCGAGTTCGACCAGGCCTTCCTGCACCTGCGCGAAGCCGAGCGGCAGATGCACTGCCGGCAGGTCTGGCGCCTGTGCTTCAACGGCGCCCTCAGCCTGCAGAGCATGCGCGTGCTGGCCCGCCAGGGCCGCTGGGAACGGGTCGAGCCAGTGGGCCTGCGCATCCAGCGCTACTTCGAAGGCGAACACCCCTGGATGGCCCCGCTCGACTACCCCACACTGCCCCTGCGCAACCAGCTGCTGCTGGCCCGGGTGCACCTCAGCGCCGGCCGCCCGCAGCAGGCCGAAGCGGCATTGCGCAGCCTCCTGCAACGCTGCGAGCGCCTGCAGTACCGGCCGCTGGCCTGTGAAGTCGGCCTGGTACTGGCCGAGGCCGCGCGGCAACTCGGCCAGGAGGACGCCGCCCAGCTGGAGCGCGAGGCCCGCCAGCAGGCCTCGGCCCTGGGCCTCAACGGCCTGCTGCAGGAATGGGCCGCCCTGCCGAACGGCACCCCGGCGGCCGTGACGCTGCTCAGCCAGCGGGAACAGGCGGTGCTGCACCTGCTGGCCGAGGGCTGCTCGAACGAAGAGATCGGCGGGCGGCTGTTCATCTCGGTCAACACCGTCAAGACCCACACCAAGAAGATCAACAGCAAGCTCGGTGTGAAACGCCGCACCCAGGCCGTGATGCGCGCCAAGACCCTTGGCCTGCTGGTCTGAGGCACCATCGCGACAATCCGCCACACCCACCCCGCACACCCGGCTCAAAGCCCCGCCGCAGAGCGACCTGACCCTGTAGTCAACTATTCATGAAAACTACAGAAGCCCGGATTTCCGGGACCTTATGGCAACTATAAAAAACGCTGACTAACAGTCCCCACGCTGGACACGGCAGGATTGCGCAGCCTTCCCGAGGTTCCGGCGTGCCCGGCGCTTTTCCAAGAGCCCCGGCGCCTCACGGAAGACAAAAGAACGCCGAAAGGCCCATTAGACAAGGGCTGGAGGCAGATCGAACCTTATCACCGGGGAAACGGTCAGTAGGTGACTTGTAGTTCTTATTGCGTTTTGCTCCAGAACTCCTTGATGGCCATTCGGTTCACCTGCAAAATGCCGCGCCCGTCCTGGTCGCGCCATGCGCACCCGGCGGCGTCGTGCTGATCCGCCCGCCAGAGCGCCATCGCAGTGCACTGGACTCATAAGTAAAACGATCACGCAGGAGGTTTTTACGTGCACATCGGTGTTCCTCTCGAAACCCAGGCCGGCGAAACGCGGGTTGCCGCGACGCCAGAGACCATCAAGAAGCTGATCGGCCAAGGCCATCAGGTCACCGTGCAGCGCGGGGCCGGCATCAACGCCAGCATTCCCGACGCCGCCTTCGAAGCCGTCGGCGCCACCCTGGGTGATGCCGCTGCCGCCTTCGGTGCCGACCTGGTGCTCAAGGTCGTGGCCCCCAGCGACGACGAAGCCGCCCTGATGAAGGCCGGTGCCGTCCTGGTGGGGATGCTCAACCCCTTCAGCAACGAAACCATCGCCCGGCTCAACGCCCGTGGCCTGACCGCCTTCGCCCTGGAGGCCGCCCCACGTACCTCCCGCGCCCAGAGCCTGGACGTGCTGTCGTCCCAGGCCAACATCGCCGGCTACAAGGCGGTGATGCTGGCGGCCAACCACTACCCGCGCTTCATGCCCATGCTGATGACCGCCGCCGGCACCGTGAAGGCCGCCCGCGTGCTGATCCTCGGCGCAGGTGTCGCCGGCCTGCAGGCCATCGCCACGGCCAAGCGCCTGGGTGCGGTGATCGAAGCCTCCGACGTGCGCCCGGCGGTGAAGGAGCAGATCGAGTCCCTCGGCGCCAAGTTCGTCGACGTCCCCTTCGAGACCGATGAAGAGCGCGAATGCGCCCAGGGCGTCGGCGGCTATGCCCGTCCCATGCCCGCCTCCTGGATGGAGCGCCAGGCCAAGGCCGTGCACGAGCGCGCCAAGCAGTCCGACATCGTCATCACCACCGCGCTGATCCCCGGCCGCAAGGCACCGACCCTGCTCCACGAGGCCACCGTCACCGAAATGAAGCCGGGCTCCGTGGTCATCGACCTGGCCGCCGCCCAGGGTGGCAACTGCCCGCTCACCGAGCTGGACCAGGTGGTGGTCAAGCACGGCGTCACCATCGTCGGCCACGGCAACCTCGCGGCCCTGGTGCCGGCCGATGCCTCCGCGCTGTACGCCCGCAACCTGCTGGATTTCCTCAAGCTGGTCATCGACAAGGACGGCCAGTTCCACCTCAACCTCGAAGACGACATCGTCGCCGCGTGCCTGATGTGCCGCGACGGGCAAGTCGTCCGCACCAACGGCTAAGGGGCAGCGGACATGGACCTGATTTCTGACGGCATCTACAACCTGATCATCTTCGTGCTGGCCATCTACGTCGGCTACCACGTGGTGTGGAACGTGACCCCCGCCCTGCACACCCCGCTGATGGCCGTGACCAACGCCATCTCCGCGATCGTGATCGTCGGCGCCATGCTGGCCGCCGCGCTCACCGTCACCCCCCTGGGCAAGGCCATGGGCACCCTGGCGGTGGCCCTGGCCGCGGTGAACGTCTTCGGTGGCTTCCTGGTCACCCGCCGCATGCTGGAAATGTTCAAGAAGAAAGCGCCGAAAGCGGCTGCGGAGAAACACTGACCATGAGCATGAACCTGATCACTGTTCTCTACCTCGTCGCCTCGGTGTGCTTCATCCAGGCGCTGAAGGGCCTGTCGCACCCGACCACGTCCCGTCGCGGCAACCTGTTCGGCATGATCGGCATGGCCATCGCGGTGTTCACCACCGTCGGCCTGATCTACAAGCTCGGCGCCGAGCTCGCCACCCAGGGCATCGGCTACGTCATCGTCGGCCTGCTGGTCGGCGGCACCGCCGGCTCGATCATGGCCAAGCGCGTCGAAATGACCAAGATGCCGGAGCTGGTCGCCTTCATGCACAGCATGATCGGCCTGGCCGCCGTGTTCATCGCCATCGCCGCCGTGGTCGAACCCCAGTCCCTGGGCATCGTCGCCACCCTGGGCGACGCCATTCCCAAGGGCAACCGCCTGGAACTGTTCCTCGGTGCGGCCATCGGTGCCATCACCTTCTCCGGTTCGGTGATCGCCTTCGGCAAGCTCTCCGGCAAGTACAAGTTCCGCCTGTTCCAGGGCGCCCCGGTGGTGTTCAAGGGCCAGCACATGGTCAACCTGCTGGTGGGCCTGGCCATCCTCGCACTGGGCCTGTACTTCACCTTCACCGGTGACATCCGCGCCTTCGCCGTGCTGGTGGCCCTGGCCTTCGTCATCGGCGTGCTGATCATCATCCCGATCGGCGGCGCCGACATGCCGGTGGTGGTGTCGATGCTCAACAGCTACTCGGGCTGGGCGGCGGCCGGCATCGGCTTCTCGCTGAACAACTCGATGCTGATCATCGCCGGTTCGCTGGTGGGCTCCTCGGGCGCGATCCTCTCCTACATCATGTGCAAGGCGATGAACCGCTCGTTCTTCAACGTCATCCTCGGCGGCTTCGGTGCCGACGCAGACGCCGGCAGCTCGGGCGGCAGCCAGGAGCAGCGCCCGGTGAAGTCGGGCTCCTCCGACGACGCGGCCTTCCTGCTGACCAACGCCGACACCGTCATCATCGTCCCCGGCTACGGCCTGGCCGTGGCCCGTGCCCAGCACGCGCTGATGGAACTGTCGGAGAAGCTGAGCCACCGTGGCGTGACCGTGAAGTTCGCCATCCACCCGGTCGCCGGCCGCATGCCCGGCCACATGAACGTCCTGCTGGCCGAGGCCGAAGTGCCCTACGAGCAGGTGTTCGAGATGGAAGACATCAACTCCGAGTTCGGCCAGGCCGACGTGGTGCTGGTCCTGGGCGCCAACGACGTGGTCAACCCGGCCGCGAAGAACGACCCCAAGTCGCCCATCGCCGGCATGCCGATCCTCGAGGCCTACAAGGCCAAGACCGTGATCGTCAACAAACGCTCCATGGCCAGCGGCTACGCCGGCCTGGACAACGAACTGTTCTACCTGGACAAGACCATGATGGTCTTCGGCGACGCCAAGAAAGTCCTGGAAGACATGGTCAAGGCCGTGGACTGAGATCACACGCCTGCGCTCCACCTTTCCCAGCCCCGGCCTTCGTGCCGGGGTTTTTTATGGGCAGTGTCTCAGGCGGGTGCTGCGGCGTGCGCTCCTGAATAGCCCACCGGGGAAAGGGGCTGGAGAGCAGCCAAAGGTTGGCATAGCCCTTGGGAAATGACAGGCAGGGAGCGCCCGGTGGGTCGAGCAGGTACAGCCAGGGAAGCAACGGCCGGAAGGGCAAACCAGACCCTCCCGGCCACACCGGCCTCAGAGCGGCTGCAACTTCGCGTAGGCCAGCATCAGCCACTTGCTGCCTTCGCTCTCGAACTTCACCTGCACCCGCGCCTGGGCGCCGGCGCCTTCGAAGTTGAGGATGGTGCCCTCGCCGAACAGCGCGTGCTGCACACGCTGGCCGAGGGTGAAGCCGGTCTCCGGCACTTCGGCACCGCTGAACATCGACGGCGTGCGCGGGGCGCTGCCGGCCATCGGGCGGCTGACGGTATTGCCCAGGCGCACTTCGCGCACCAGCGAGGCGGGAATCTCGCGGACGAAGCGCGAAACCTTGTTGTAGGTCTCGCTGCCGTACAGGCGCCGGGTCTCGGCGTAGGTCAGCACCAGGCGCTGCATGGCGCGGGTGACGCCGACGTAGGCCAGGCGGCGTTCCTCTTCCAGGCGGCCGGGTTCCTCCATGCTCATCTTGTGGGGGAACAAGCCCTCTTCCATGCCCACCAGGAACACCAGGGGGAACTCCAGGCCCTTGGCGCTATGCAGGGTCATCAGCTGGACGCTGTCCTCGAAGGCATCGGCCTGGGCTTCGCCGGCTTCCAGGGACGCGTGGCTGAGGAAGGCCTGCAGCGGCGTCAGCTCCTCGTCCTCCTCACTGTTCTCGAAGGCGCGGGCGGCGCTGACCAGTTCCTCCAGGTTTTCCACCCGGGCCTGGCCTTTCTCGCCTTTCTCTTCCTTGTGGTAGGTGATCAGCCCGGTCTGCTCGATGACGGTCTGGGTCATCAGGTGCAGGGGCATTTCCAGGACCTTGGCGGCGAGGTTCTCCACCAGTTCGACGAACACCGCCAGGGCCGACGCCGCGCGCCCCGACAGGCCCTTGTTGGCCAGCAGCAGGCGGATCGCCTCCCACATGGACACGTCCTGGGCGCGGGCGAACTCGCGGATGCTCTCCACGGTCTTCTCGCCGATGCCGCGCGGCGGCACGTTGATCACCCGCTCCAGCGCAGCGTCGTTGCCACGGCCGTCCAGCAGGCGCAGGTAGGCCATGGCGTTCTTGATCTCGGCGCGCTCGAAGAAGCGCTGGCCGCCGTAGATGCGGTAGGGAATCTTCTCCCGCAGCAGCGCCTCTTCCAGCACCCGCGACTGGGCGTTGGAGCGGTAGAGGATGGCGATCTCGCTGCGGGTCATGCCGTCCTTCAGCGCGCTCTCGATGCTCTCCACCACGTAGCGGGCTTCGTCATGCTCGTTGTAGGCGGCATAGAGGCCCAGCGGCTCGCCGTCCGGGCCGTCGGTCCAGAGTTCCTTGCCCAGGCGGCCGTTGTTGTTGGCGATCAGGGCGTTGGCGGCCTTGAGGATGGCCGCGGTGGAGCGGTAGTTCTGCTCCAGGCGGATGGTCTGCACATCCGGGAAGTCGCTGGCGAACTGCTGGATGTTCTCGATCCGCGCGCCGCGCCAGCCGTAGATGGACTGGTCGTCGTCGCCCACCACCATCAGGCTCTCGCCGCCCTGGGCGAGCAGGCGCAGCCAGGCGTACTGCACGGCGTTGGTGTCCTGGAACTCGTCCACCAGCAGGTGGCGGAAGCGCCGCTGGTAGTGCGCCAGCAGGCTCGGCTTGTCGCGCCAGAGGTCGAGGGCGCGCAGCAGCAGTTCGGAGAAGTCGATGACCCCGGTGCGCGCGCAGGCGGCCTCGTAGGCCTCGTAGATCTTCAGCATGGTGGCGAGGAACAGGTCGCCGCCGGCCTGGATGTGCTGCGGGCGCAAGCCCTCGTCCTTCTGCCCGTTGATGAACCACTGCGCCTGGCGGGCTGGCCAGCGCTGCTCGTCCAGCCCGAGGTCGCGGATCACCCGCTTGATCAGCCGCTGCTGGTCGTCGCCATCGAGGATCTGGAAGTTCTCCGCCAGCCCGGCCTCCTGCCAGTGCGCGCGCAACAGGCGGTGCGCCAGGCCGTGGAAGGTGCCCACCCACATGCCGGCCGGGTTGATGCCCAGCAGCTGCTCGATGCGGTGGCGCATCTCGGCGGCGGCCTTGTTGGTGAAGGTCACCGAGAGGATGGAGTGAGGCGAGGCGCCCTCGGTGAGGATCAGCCAGGCGATGCGATGCACCAGCACACGGGTCTTGCCGGAGCCGGCGCCGGCCAGCACCAGCTGGCGGCCCAGCGGAGCGGCCACAGCCTGCACCTGGGCATCGTTGAGGGACGCGATGAGGAGTTCGGGGTCGTTTTGCATCGCGGCATTCTAGGGGGGCGGCCCAGGCAGGGCAAACCGATGACCGGGCGGTCGGCCAGACGGCACGCAGCCTGCGTGCCAGAGCGCCCGCCAAAAGTTGGGAGGCGCAAGGGAGAAAGGCATCACATAACCCTTTGGCGACTCCGCAGGCTCGGGTAAGCTCCGCCGACGCCTAGGCAACCATTACAAGAACATCGCCTATGACCGCGACTCCCAACCAGGCTTCCCTTGCGTTTGCCGACGACGATTCCGCGCCGCTGCGCCCCCCGTTCGCCGCCGATCTGGCGATCGAGCGCACGCGCCTGCTCTACCAGGGCTCCCGGGTCCCGACCCTGTTCATGCTGCTCAACGGGCTGGCCTGTGCCTGCCTGCTGTGGCGCTCGGAACTGGCGGCCCTGCTCTCCGGCTGGCTGATCTGGCTGGTCCTGCTGGCCGTGCTGCGGCTGACCCAGGTCGCCGCCTTCAACCGCGCCCTGCCCTCGCGCCAGGCCCAGCCGCACTGGCACCGCACCTTCCTGCTCGGTGCCGGCGCCTCGGGGCTGACCCTGGCCTTCCCGGTGGTCTTCCTGGTGCCGGCGGACGCCTTCCTGCAGCAGGCGCTGGTCTACGGGCTCGTCGCCGCCGCCATCCTCTCCGCCAGCGTCGCCTATGCCGTCAGCCTGCCGGCCTTCCTCGCCTTCGCCCTGCCCTGCCTGCTGCCCACGGTCAGCTGGCTGCTCGCCAGCGGCCACCCGCTGCTGCGCGGCTGGGGCCTGCTGAGCCTGACCCTGCTGGCGGCGCTGATGGTGGTGGCGCTGCAGGTCAACCGCCTGGTGCGCAACAGCCTGCTGCAGCGCCTGCAGAACCAGGCCCTGATCGACAACCTGGAGCACGCCAAGAGCCGCGCCGAAGGGCTCAACGCCGAACTGGCCCGCGAGGTGGAACAACGCCGCCGTGCCGAGCGGGAGCTGCGCGGTGCCCACGACGAACTGGAGATCCGCGTCGCCCAGCGCACCCTGGAACTGGCCGACGCCACCCACGCCCTGGCCAAGAGCGAGGCACGCCTGGCCCTGGCCCTGGAGGCCAGCGAGCTGGGCCTGTGGGACTGGAACCTGGAAACGGACGAGGTGCACCACACCCAGCTCAAGGCCATCTTCGGCCTGGAGAGCGACGAGGTGTCCCGGGTGCTCAGCGACCTGCGCCCCTGCCTGCACCCCGACGACGTACCGCTGCTGCGCCGCGCCCTGGTTGACCACCTCAAGGGCCGCAGCGAGGACTACGCGGTGGACTACCGCGTGCGCCACCGCGACGGCCGCTGGATCTGGGTGGAAGACCGCGGCCGCGCCGTGGAGCGCGACGCGCGCGGGCGCGTGCTGCGCATGGTCGGCACCCGCCGCGACGTCACCGCCCGGCGCCAGGCCGAGGAGCAGCAGCGCCTCGCCGCCACGGTGTTCGAGGCCGCCAGCGAAGGCATCGTCATCCTCGACCCGGACTACCGCCTGCTGGCGGTCAACCAGGCCTTCACCCAGGTCACCGGCTACCGCGCCGAGGAAGTGCTCGGCCGCGCCGTGGCGGAAATCAGCGGCACCCGCGAGAGCCGCCGCCAGTACCACCTGATCCACCAGCAGCTGGAGCACGACGGCTGCTGGCAGGGCGAGCTGGTGGACACCCGCAAGAACGGCGAGCTCTACCCGCAGTGGCTGCAGCTCAACGTGGTGCGCGACTCACGCGGCCAGGCCAGCCACATCGTCGGCTTCTTCTCCGACCTCTCGGCCCGGCGCGAGGCCGAGGAGCGCCTGCGCTACCTGTCCCACTACGACGACCTCACCGGCCTGGCCAACCGCACGCTGTTCCGCGACCGCCTGCACCAGGCCAGCGAGCGGGCCCGCGAGCACGGCCACGGCCTGGCGCTGCTGCACATCGACCTGGACCGCTTCAAGGTGCTCAACGACAGCCTCGGCCACGAACTGGCCGACCAGCTGCTGCGGCAGATGGGCCGGCGCCTGGCCCAGGCCGCGCCGGAGGCAGACACCATCGCGCGGCTGTCCGGCGACGAGTTCGCGCTGATCCTCGACCGCTACGGCAGCCTCTCCAGCCTCGCGCGCACCGCCAGCCGCCTGCTGGCCAAGCTGCGCACGCCGATGACGGTGGGCGGCGAGGAGCTGGTGGTCAGCGCCTCCCTGGGCATTAGCCTGCTGCCGGACAACGCGCGGGAGATCACCACCCTGGTCAGCCAGGCCAACATGGCCATGCAGCACGCCAAGCACCTGGGCGGGAACACCTTCCAGTTCTTCACCGACAACCTGCAAGCCTGCACCCTGGAGCGCCTGCAACTGGAAACCCAGCTGCGCAAGGCCATCGACGAGGGTCAGCTGGAGGTCTTCTACCAGCCCAAGCTGTGCCTGGCCGACGACAGCCTCAACGCCGCCGAGGCCCTGGTGCGCTGGCGCCACCCGCAGATGGGGCTGGTCCCGCCGGGGGACTTCATCGGCCTGGCCGAGGAAACCGGGCTGATCGCCCCCATCGGCGAGTTCGTCCTGCGCCAGGCCTGCCTGCAGGCCCGCGACTGGCAGCGCCAGGGCGTAGCGGACATCCGCGTCTCGGTGAACCTCTCCGGCCACCAGCTGCGCCAGGGCAACCTGGTGGCCCTGGTGCGCCAGGTGCTGGCGGAAACCGGCCTGCCGCCGCGCCTGCTGGAACTGGAGCTGACCGAGAGCCACCTGCTGGAGAACGTCGAGCACGTCATCGCCACCTTCCACCAGCTGCGCGAGTTGGGGGTGAAGCTGGCCATCGACGACTTCGGCACCGGCTACTCGTCCCTGAGCTACCTCAAGCGCTTCCCGGTGCACTACGTGAAGATCGACCAGACCTTCATCCGCGACCTGTCGCTGGGCGGCGAGGATGCCGCCATCACCCGCGCCATCATCGCCATGGCCCACGGCCTGGAACTGAAGGTGGTGGCCGAGGGCGTGGAGACCACCGAGCAGCTGGACTTCCTCAAGGAGCAGGGCTGCGACGAAATCCAGGGCTACCTGCTGAGCCCGCCGGTGGAGGCCTCGGCCTTCACCGCGCTGCTCCGCGAGCAGAGCGCTACGCTGTGGCGCTGACCGGCTCCGGCAGGTCGCGCAGCAGCAGCCCGTGCTCCAGGTCGAGGTCGGCAGGCAGCGGGATGTAGAGGACGTGGCCGTCCCCCGGCGCCACCTCACGGCGGCTGCCATCGCCGGCCTGCAGCCCGTGGAGGATGAAACCGAGGTTGCCGGCGGGGGTCATCAGCTCCAGGCGGTCGCCCACCTCGAAGCGGTTCTTCACCACCACCTCGGCCAGTTCGCCCCGGCGCACGCCGGTCAGCTCGCCGACGAACTGCTGGCGCGACGGCCGCGAGCTGCCGAAGGCGTAGTTCTGGTAATGATCGTGGGTGTGCCGGCGCAGGAAGCCTTCGGTGTAGCCCCGGTTGGCCAGTGACTCCAGGCGCTCCAGCAGGCGCGGCTCGAAGGGCCGGCCGGCCACCGCGTCGTCGATGGCCTGACGGTAGGCCTGGGCCGTGCGGGCCACGTAGAAGTGCGACTTGGTGCGCCCCTCGATCTTCAGCGAATGCACCCCCATGGCCACCAGGCGCTCCACGTGCTGCACGGCGCGCAGGTCCTTGGAATTCATGATGTAGGTGCCGTGCTCGTCCTCGAAGGCGGGCATGAAATCGCCGGGGCGGGTCTCGTCCTCCAGCAGGAAGACCCGCTCGGTGCTCGGCCCCTCGCCCAGGGTCGGCGCCGGCTGGCAG
Source organism: Pseudomonas sp. FeS53a (assembly GCF_000931385.1). NCBI lineage: Bacteria > Pseudomonadati > Pseudomonadota > Gammaproteobacteria > Pseudomonadales > Pseudomonadaceae > Pseudomonas > Pseudomonas sp. FeS53a. The sequence goes on along the minus strand of NZ_JYFT01000039.1, from coordinate 17,159 downwards.
GCGTGGACGATGTCGCCGAGGGTGTCCTCCCGCGCTTCACCGGCCTTGTACTGCCAGCGGCAGGCGTTGGTGCAGGTGCCCTGGTTGGGGTCGCGGTGGTTGATGTAGCCGGAGAGCAGGCAGCGCCCGGAATAGGCCATGCACAGCGCGCCGTGGACGAACACCTCCAGCTCGATGCCGGGCACGGCCTGGCGGATCTCGCCGATCTCCTCCAGGGACAGCTCGCGGGAGAGGATCACCCGCTCCAGCCCCTGGCGGTGCCAGAACTCGACGCTGGCCCAGTTCACCGCGTTGGCCTGCACCGACAGGTGGATGGGCATGGCCGGGAAGTGCTCGCGCACCAGCATGATCAGCCCCGGGTCGGACATGATCAGCGCATCCGGCCCCATGGCCACCACCGGCTCAAGGTCCTTGAGGAAGGTCTTCAGCTTGGCGTTGTGCGGGGCGATGTTGACCACCACGTAGAAGCGCTTGCCGGCGGCATGGGCCTCGGCGATGCCCAGCGCCAGGTTGGCGTGGTCGAACTCGTTGTTGCGCACCCGCAGGCTGTAGCGCGGCTGCCCGGCGTAGACGGCATCGGCACCGTAGGCAAAGGCGTGGCGCATGGACTTGAGGGTGCCGGCGGGGCACAGCAGTTCGGGGGCGGGAAGGCGGGACATGGGCGGGGCTCGTGACGCGAAAAATCGCGCATTCTAGGCAAGCCCCAAACCACGGGTATTGCGCTGGAGCAATGCCGCTGCACGCCCACAACGCCGTGACCGATCGATGCGGTTCGCCGAGCTCACCGCATCCTACGGGCCTGCTCGACTCGTAGGATGGGCTGAGCGGTGCGAAGCCCATCGTTGGGGTGGGGCCCGCTACACCGGTCCATCAGCGGAGCCAGGCCAAGCCCAGCCGGTGACGTCCAGCCTAGGCAGCGGTCTGGCCTTTGAGGCGCGGCTCAGTCATTCCAGGCCCGCCCCTGCAGCTCCAGCAGGCTGTGGGCCTGCTCCGGGCCGCTGGAACCGGCGGGGTAGCTGCGGGGGCTCTGGTAGTGCTCGTGCCAGCCTTCGAGGATCGGGTCGACCCAGCGCCAGGCGGCCTCCACCTCGTCGCGGCGCATGAACAGCGTCGAGTCACCCTCGATCACGTCCAGCAGCAGCCGCTCGTAGGCATCCCAGCGCCGCTGGCTGAAGGCCTGGGCCAGGTTCAGGTCCAGCTCCACCGGTTCCAGGCGCATGCCCTTGCCGGGGTTCTTGGCCATGAGTTGTAGGCTGATGCGCTCCTCCGGCTGCAGGCGGATCAGCAGGCGGTTGGCCTCGCCGCCGTTGAACAGGCGGTGGGGCACCGGCTTGAACTGGATGACGATCTCCGAGTACTTGCGCGCCAGGCGCTTGCCGGTGCGCAGGTAGAAGGGCACGCCGGCCCAGCGCCAGTTGTCGATCTCCACCTGCAGGGCGACGAAGGTCTCGGTGTCGCTGTCGTTGTCGACGTTCTTCTCGAAGTAGTAGGCCGGCACTTCCTGGCCGCCGATCTTGCCGGCGCTGTACTGGCCGCGCACGGTCTTGTCCTGCACGTCGAGCCCGGAGATGGGCTTGAGCGCTTCGAGGATCTTCACCTTCTCGTTGCGCACCGCCTCGGCGTCGAAGCGTACCGGCGCCTCCATCGCCACCAGGCAGAGCAGCTGCAGCAGGTGGTTCTGCACCATGTCGCGCATGGCGCCGGCCTGGTCGTAGTAGCTGCCACGGTTCTCCACGCCCAGGGTCTCGCACACGCTGATCTGCACGTGGTCGATGTGACCGGCGCGCCAGATCGGCTCGAACAGGGCATTGGCGAAGCGCAGCGCCATGAGGTTCTGCACCGTCTCCTTGCCCAGGTAGTGATCGATGCGGAACACCTGGGATTCGCTGAACACCTTGCCGATGGCGGCGTTGATCGCACGGGCCGACTCCAGGGAATGGCCGATGGGCTTCTCCAGCACGATGCGGTCGTCCGGCCCGCCGAGCCCGGCGATCTGCAGGTGCCGGGCGATGTCCTCGAACAGGCGCGGGGCGATGGCCAGGTAGTGGACGCGGGTGCGCCCCTCCAGCGGGCCGAGGTGGCGCGCCAGGCGGCCGAAGTCGGCGCTCTGGGACACGTCCATGGCGAAGTAGTCCAGCCGCTCGGCGAACCCGGCCCAGGCCTGCTCGGTGAACTCGGCACGGGCCACCTGGGCGCGGCAATGGCGCTCGGCCAGGGCGCGGTAGCGGTCGATGTCCAGGGGATTGCGGGCAATGGCGAGGATGCGCAGCTGCGGATGCAGCCGGCCGTCGCGATGCAGGTGATAGAGCGCCGGCAGCAGCTTGTGAAGCGCCAGATCGCCGGTGCCGCCAAAGACCAACATGTCGCAAGGCTGGGTCACGTGTGCACTCCTGCGTGGTTTGCCTGGGCGGGGAAGCGGGTCATGTAGTATAACTACACGGTCACTACAGCCTGACCGTCGCCGATCATAACCGAGTTGCCCGGCCGAATAGATCGCGACCTGCGGCGTACTTCCCCACTTCGAAGAGCCTGCCCAGTGAATCTGCTGCAACATATCGCCCAATCGCGCCATCTGCTGCGCAAGTCGGAATTGAAAGTCGCCGATCACGTCCTGCTCGACCCCGCCGCCGTCATGCACAGCTCCATGGCCGACCTGGCGCAGAGCGTCGGGGTCAGCGAGCCCACCATCGTGCGCTTCTGCCGTGCCATCGGGTGTGGCGGCTTCCAGGACCTCAAGCTGAAGCTGGCGCAGAGCCTGGCGGCGGGCGCCAGCTTCGGCCAGTTCGCCATCCACGAGAACGACTCGGTGGCGGACTTCAGCCTGAAGATCTTCGACACCACCCTGCACACCCTGATGGACGTGCGCGAGAAGCTCGACCCGCAGGCCCTGCAGGCCGCCATCGCCGCCTGCGCCCAGGCCCAGCGCGTGGAGTTCTACGGCTTCGGCGCCTCCGGTGCGGTGGCGGCCGATGCCCAGCACAAGTTCTTCCGCCTGCTGCTGACCGCCGCGGCCTATTCCGACCCGCACATGCAGGCGATGTCGGCGGTGACCCTCAAGCCCACCGACGTGGCCATCTGCATCTCCCAGTCGGGCCGCTCCAAGGACCTGCTGATCACCGCCAACCTGGTCCGCGAGACCGGCGCCACGCTGATCACCCTGTGCCCGAGCCAGACCCCGCTGGCGGACCTGGCCACCGTCAACCTGGCCATCGACGTGCAGGAAGACACCGAGATCTACACCCCGCTGACCTCGCGTATCGCCCACCTGGTGGTGATCGACGTGCTGGCCATGGGCGTGGCCATGGCCCGTGGCCCGAGCCTGGTCAACCACCTCAAGAGCGTGAAGCGCAGCCTGCGCAGCCTGCGTCTGTCGCCGAAGTCGATCAAGAACGCCGAGGACTGAGCAGTCCGCTGAAAGCGACCGGCTAGAGCGTGCGGATCGAGGTGCGGATGGCCCGCGCGCACTCGATCACCGCCGGCGCCAGGCGGCGCTCGGCTTCCTCCTGTGTCCAGCGACTGGTGGGCGCCACCACATGCACCGAGGCCACCGGGCGGCCAGCATGGACTGCTGGACGCCCTGTTCTAGCGGCAGTACAGCTTACCAGTCGTAGGTGACTTCAAGGCTCGCCGTGCGCTCCTGGCCGTAGTAGCAGCCGAAGGCATAGTTGCAGTCCGACACATAGTCGCGGTCGAAGAGGTTCTGCACGTTCAGGCTGGCCTGCAGGCCCTTGAGGTCAGCCGACAGTTCCCCCAGCTGGTAGCGCAGGGTGGTGTCGTAGACGACATAGGCGGGGGTGCTGAAGCTGTTGGCCGCGTCGCCGGGCTTGCGTCCGGTGTAACGGGCACCCGCTCCCCAGGTGACACCGGGCAGCCCGACCAGGTGGTAATCCACCCAGGCAGCGGCGGATACGGGCGCCTGGGCCTCGCTGCGGTTTCCTTCGTTGCCGTAGGTGTCGCGGGTGTAGAAGGCGTCGAGGTAGCTGCCGGAGAGCATGACATCGAAGCGCCCGAGGCGCGCCTTGGCCTCCAGCTCCGCACCCCGCGTGCGCATTTGCCCGGACTGGATCTCGTACTGGGGATAGTCGACATCGCCGGTCCGCACGTTCTTCTGGGTGATCTCGAAGACCGATGCGGTCAGCAGCAGGTCCTCGTGGGGCTGGTACTTCACGCCCGCCTCGTACTGGATGCCCTCGATGGGCTCGAACGCCTTGCCACCCCGCTCCGGCGCGCCCGTCCCGACGGTGGGCATGAAGGACTCGGAATAGCTGATGTAAGGCGCCAGGCCGAATGCGGTCAGGTAGGTCAGCCCGGCCCGTGCGGTGAACCGGTTGTCTCGCTGCGTCGTCTCGGTACGCGCCAGCAGGTCCTTGTTCTCAACCTCCGCCCAATCCTGGCGACCGCCAAGAGTCAGCAACCAATTGCCCAGGCGCAGTTGGTCCTGCAGGTAGAGACCGGTCTGGCGGACCGTGTTGTCCCAGCGGGTATCCAACTGCGGGGTGACGCTGCTGGTGTCGTAGTTGTTGCGGCCGTACAGGTCGATGGGCAGCACGCTGTAGGCGTTGTAGCCCTGGTACTTGCGGTTGAAGTCGCGGTAGTCCACGCCCACCAGCGTGGTGTGCTGCACGGGCCCGGTGTCGAAGCTGTAGGTCAGGTTGTTGTCGAGGGTGTAGGTGGTGTTGTGCTGGCGCCAATCCAACTTCACGCGGTTGGCCCGCGTGTAGTCGGTCTGGCCGAGTCCGTCGACGACGAACCCCCGCAGGTAGAAGCCCTTGTAGCGGTCACGGACATCGATGTAGCGCGCTGTGGAACGGAACTTCAGGTCATCGTCGAAACGGTGCTCGAAGTCGTAGCCGAGGACGTACTGGTCGCGCTGGTAGTCGTTGTAGTTCGAGTCTCCGGAGAAGAAGTCGCGGTCGATCCGCTGCCCATTCGGCCCCCGGACCAGGCTGCCGATCCTGGGCAGGGCCTGGTAGTCCGCCTTGCCATCGTCCCGCTGCACCTGCGCCAGGAAGGTCAGGTCGGTGTCATCCGACACCGCCCAGCTGAAGCTCGGCGCCAGCAGCAGACGGCCATTGCGGGTGTGATCGACCTGGCCATTGCCCTTGCGCGCCAGGGCCACCAGCCGGTAGGCCAGGTCCTGCTCGGTATCCAGTACACCCTGGGTGTCCAGCGCACCATTGACCCGATGGTCGTCGCCCAGGCCGAACTTGACCTGGTTGCGTGTTTCCCCGGTAGGCCGCTTGGACACGAGGTTGACCAGGCCACCCGGCTGGTTCTGCCCGTAGAGCACGGACGCCGGCCCCTTGAGGACCTCGGCCCGCTCCAGCGTGTAGGGGTCGATCTGCGGGGCGCCGCCCAGGCTGCCGGCATACGGGAGGTAGGCTCCATCCAGGTAAAGCGCTGCCGGCGCGAATCCGCGACTGGTGATTTCGTCGGCAATCACGTTGCGATCGGTGAAACCGTTCACCCCGATACCCGGCGTATAGCGCAGGGCCTGGGTGAGGTCCTGCGCGCCCTGGGCCTGCATCTGGTCGGCGGTGACCACATTGATGCTCTGCGGAACCTCCAGCAACGACGCGTCGGTCTTGGTTCCGGTGGCGCTGCGCGTGGCGATGTAGCCGACCACGGGGCCATAGGCCGACTCGCTTGCGGTGCTGGCGACGGTGGTGGGCGCCAGTTGCAGGCCAGCCTCGTCGCCCACCGGCTGCACTCCATAGAGCCCCTCACCCTCGCGAACAGCACGCAAACCGCTGCCATGCAGCAAAGCCTCCAACCCGGCTTCGATGCCGGTGTCACCGTTCAGGCCTGGGCTGGAACGCCCCTGGACCAGGGCCGGGTCGATCGGCAGTGTGATCCCGGCCTGCACGGCGAACTCGACCAGCGCCGTCCCCAGGGAACCGGCCGGTACGGCAAAGTGACGGACCCCATCCGCAGCATTGAGCGGAAGGGCGACGGCCGCCGTGCTGGTGGCCAGCACGAGAGCCAGGCAGCGGACCCGCTGGGCCAGTGGGTGGAGGGAGAAAAGAGTGGCGGGCTGCATCAGGGTGTCCCCGTGTTGTGGTTGGCAGTGTCGAGGAAGGGACACGCCAACCGCGAAAACACGACAACAATTCTCATTAGCGCGTATGCAGCGCCTCAGGCACGGGGAGCCAGCGTCACCCAGTATCGGGTCCGGTAGTGGATATCCACAGGCAAGGTACGCGCCAGGGATTCCAGCACCTGGTCCGTATCGGCCAACTGGAAGGCACCGGAGATGCGCAGCCCGGCGACGGCAGGGTCACAGCGCAGCACACCGGGTCGGTAGCGTCCCAGCTCCTCGATGAATACCCCCAGGGTGAGCCCTTCGGCCCGCAGCACACCACGCACCCAGTCGTCCGTTCCGGGCTGCAACGGCCTCACCTCGCCCATCCGCAGATCGTCGAACTCACTCTGGTAGCCCGCCCCCAGCAGAGTGGCCGAAGGGGCACCGACGGGCTTCAGCTCGACGGCGCCCGACTGCACTGCCACCTGGGTGAGCCCCTCGCGTTGTCGCACGGTGAAGCGCGTCCCCACCGGTCGCACCAGGCCCTCTCGGGTCTGCACCCAGAACGGTCGGCCAGACGCGTCCACGGCGGTGGACACCTGGATTTCACCAGCGTGCAGGCGCAGCAGGCGTCGCTGCTCATCGAACGCCAGATCAAGGGCACTGGCGGTGTTGAGGACGACCTGGGTGCCATCGGGCAGTTGGATCTCGCGTCGCTCGCCGACTGCCGTACGCTCGTCTGCCACCCAGCTGCGCCAGGGCGTTGTCCGATAGCCGATGACCCCGCAGGGCGCGGCGAGGGCAGCCAGGGCCAGCAGCTTCAGCAATGCTCGGCGATCCGCTGTCGCCGGCCGCCCCAGGGCCTGTCCGGCAATGGCAGGCGGAATGCCTTGTAGCCGCTGATGAAACTGCTCGGCAATCTGCCAGGCGCGTTCGTGCGCCTCATGGCTGGCCCGCCAGCGGGCGCACTCGGCGTGCACCGCCTCACTGGCCCCGGCCTGCAGGCGAACGAACCAGCGCGCCGCCTCCCGGGCAATCCTCCGTTCGATGGGACCTGCGCTCACAACAAATCCCCTGCAATCACGATGCACTCTTCATACGCCTGGGCGAGATAGCGCTGCACGGAGCGCACATGCACACCCAGGCGCTGGGCGATTTCCTCCTGGGTGCAACCTTCGAGCTGGGACAGCAGGAAGGCCTCACGGGCTTTTGCAGACAACCGCTGAAGCACCTGGTCGACCTCCTGCAAGGCCTCCAGCAGGAGCGCCTGCTGCTCCAGGGACGGCACCGCAGGCTCGGGCAACTCCGCCAGGGCATCGAGGTAGGCGCGTTCCAGCGACTTGCGCCGGTAGAAGTTGATCAGCAGGCGATTGGCCACGGTCGCCAGGTAGGCTCGCGGGGCCTCGATCGATTGCGGTCGGGCCACCAGCAGGCGAAGGAAGCTGTCCTGGGTCAGGTCGGCAGCATCGGCACCATTGCCCAGGCGTTTGCGCAGCCAGTTGAGCAGCCAGCCATGGTGTTCACGGTAAAGCTGCTGCAGCGGATCACCGGAGCAGCTCTGGTGGGGGGCGACTGGCATGGAGGACTTCCCTGGCGACATGCGCCTGACCGACATCAAAATGAGAAAAAGTCTCATTCTATGTAGGGCCCCAGCAGCGAGCAATCACCCATCGGCGTCACGGGATGTTCAACGGCACGTCTTCAAACGGTCACCTGCTGCGCAAATGCTGGGAGCTCCGACAACGGAGCCCCTGGAGACCCGACATGACTCATCCCCATGACGTGCGTTCGGACGCCCCCGTCCTCGACAGCAAGACCCGCCGCAAACTCGAAGACCAGCGCCGGATGCGTTTCCGCCGCGCCATCGAGGCCCACGCCGAAGAACGGCGCCTGAAGGCCGAAATCGACGATTATCCCGACCTGATCGCCATCAACTACCTGTTGTCGACAACGGCAAAGCGCCGTCGAACCGCTGCGAAAGCGTGCTGATCTGGGCGCGTTCTTCGCGGATGTAGCTGATGAAGGCCTGGGCAACCGGTGACAGCCGCTTGCCCTTGGCATGCACCACGCACCAGCTGCGGTAGAGCGGCAGTTCCTCCACCGGCAGTTCCCGCAGCAACCCCGTGGCCAGCTCCAGGCTGACCGCATGACGGGGCAGCAGGCCGATGCCCAGGCCCGCCACCACGCACTCGCGCAACGCATCCAGGGAGGTGACTTCCTGGGTGTGGGCGAAGTGCGCGCGCTTCTGCTGGAAGTACTCCTCGCAGGCCTTGCGGGTGCCGGAGCCGGCCTCGCGCACCAGCAGCGGGAAGGGCTCCAGGTCCTTGAGGGTCAGGCTGCGGGCGTGACACAGCGGGTGGTCCGGCGGGGCCACGGCGATGATCGGGTTGTTCAGGAACGGCAGGAACTCCAGGGCCATGTCCTGGGGCACCAGGGACATGATCACCAGGTCGTCGCGGTTGTCCGCCAGGCGCTTGATCGCCTGGGCGCGGTTGACCACCGTGAGGTGCAGGCTGACGTCCGGGTGCTGCTGGCGGAAGGCGGCGAACAGGTGGGGCACGAAGTACTTGGCGCTGGACTCCACCGCCAGGTTGAGCTGCCCCTGCAGCGAGCCCTGCAGGTCGGAGAGCTGCATGTCGAGGCTCTCCAGCCGCTGGAAAATGTCGCCGCTGGCCACGTACAACGCCTCGGCGGCATCGGTCTGGTAGAGCTTCTTGCCCACGTATTCGAACAGCGGCTGGCCCACCAGCTCTTCCAGCTGGCGGATCTGCAGGCTCACCGCCGGCTGGGTCAGCGCCATCTCCTCCGCCGCGCGGCTGTAGGAGCGGCTCTCGTACACGGCACGGAACACCTGAAGCTGGCGCAACGTCATGCGCAGCAGGGTCTTGCGCATCATGGACCTCGATAAATCGGGGGGTGCGGCGCCGGACTATAAGGCCTTCCTAATGGATATCCCAATAATTATTGATTTTGGTTATTCACAAACTTCGATTTAGGTTAGATACGCGACCGTCCAGCCTGGCTCGGTCACTCGCCGACCGGCCTACGCCGTTCGCCTGCCCACTTGGTCGAGGGAACACTCGTGATCAAGAAAATCCTCATCGCCAACCGGGGTGAGATCGCTGTCCGCATCGTGCGCGCCTGCGCCGAGATGGGCATCCGCTCGGTGGCCATCTACTCCGAGGCTGATCGCCATGCGCTGCACGTGAAGCGCGCTGACGAGGCCCACAGCATCGGTGAAGACCCGCTGGCCGGTTACCTGAATCCGCGCAAGCTGGTGAACCTGGCCGTGGAGACCGGCTGCGACGCCCTGCACCCCGGCTACGGCTTCCTCTCGGAGAACGCCGAGCTGGCGGAGATCTGCGCCGAGCGCGGGATCAAGTTCATCGGCCCGTCCGCCGAGGTCATCCGCCGCATGGGCGACAAGACCGAGGCGCGCCGCAGCATGATCAAGGCCGGCGTACCGGTCACCCCCGGCACCGAGGGCAACGTCGCCGACCTGGCCGAGGCCCTGCGCGAAGGCGACCGCATCGGCTACCCGGTGATGCTCAAGGCCACCTCCGGCGGCGGCGGCCGCGGCATCCGTCGCTGCAACAGCCGCGAGGAACTGGAGCAGGCCTACCCCCGGGTGATCTCCGAGGCCACCAAGGCCTTCGGCTCGGCGGAAGTGTTCCTGGAGAAGTGCATCGTCAACCCGAAGCACATCGAAGCCCAGGTGCTGGCCGACTCCTTCGGCAACACCGTGCACCTGTTCGAGCGTGACTGCTCGATCCAGCGCCGCAACCAGAAGCTCATCGAGATCGCCCCCAGCCCGCAGCTCACCCCCGAGCAACGCGCCTATATCGGCGACCTGGCCGTGCGCGCGGCCAAGGCCGTGGGCTACGAGAACGCCGGCACCGTGGAGTTCCTGCTCGCCGAGGGCGAGGTGTACTTCATGGAGATGAACACCCGGGTGCAGGTGGAGCACACCATCACCGAGGAAATCACCGGCATCGACATCGTCCGCGAGCAGATCCGCGTCGCCTCCGGGCTGGAGCTGTCGGTCAAGCAGGACGACATCATCCACCGGGGCTATGCCCTGCAGTTCCGCATCAACGCCGAGGACCCGAAGAACAACTTCCTCCCCTCCTTCGGCAAGATCACCCGCTACTACGCCCCCGGCGGCCCCGGCGTGCGCACCGACACGGCGATCTACACCGGCTACACCATCCCGCCCTACTACGACTCGATGTGCCTGAAGCTCATCGTCTGGGCGCTGACCTGGGAAGAAGCCCTCGACCGCGGCCTGCGCGCCCTCGACGACATGCGCGTGCAGGGGGTCAAGACCACCGCCGCCTACTACCAGGAGATCCTCCGCGATCCCGAGTTCCGCAGCGGCCAGTTCAACACCAGCTTCGTCGAAGCCCACCCGGAACTGACCCAGTACTCCATCAAGCGCAACCCGTCGCACCTGGCCATCGCCATCGCCACCGCCATCGCTGCCCACGCCGGCCTGTAGGGGAAGGATTCAGAACATGAGCAAAAAAGTCACCGTCACCGACACCATCCTGCGCGACGCCCACCAGTCGCTGCTGGCCACCCGCATGCGCACCGAGGACATGCTCCCGATCTGCGACAAGCTGGACAAGGTCGGCTACTGGTCCCTGGAAGTCTGGGGCGGCGCCACCTTCGACGCCTGCGTGCGCTTCCTCAAGGAAGACCCGTGGGAGCGCCTGCGCAAGCTCAAGGCCGCCCTGCCCAACACCCGCCTGCAGATGCTCCTGCGCGGGCAGAACCTGCTGGGCTACCGCCACTACAGCGACGACGTGGTCCGCGCCTTCGTGGCCAAGGCCGCCGTCAACGGCATCGACGTGTTCCGCATCTTCGACGCCATGAACGACGTGCGTAACCTGCGCGTCTCCATCGAGGCGGTGAAGGCCGCCGGCAAGCACGCCCAGGGCACCATCTGCTACACCACCAGCCCGGTGCACACCATCGACGCCTTCGTCGAGCAGGCCAAGCAGATGGCCGCCATGGGCGTGGACTCCATCGCCATCAAGGACATGGCCGGCCTGTTGACCCCCTACGCCACCGGCGACCTGGTCAAGGCCCTGAAGGATGCCCTGCCCCTGGAAGTGGCCGTGCACTCCCACGACACCGCCGGCGTGGCCAGCATGTGCCAGCTCAAGGCCGTGGAGAACGGCGCCGACCGCATCGACACCGCCATCTCCAGCATGGCCTGGGGCACTAGCCACCCCGGCACCGAGTCCATGGTCGCGGCCCTGCGCAACACCCCCTACGACACCGGCCTGGACCTGGAGCTGATCCAGGAGATCGGCCTGTACTTCCACGCCGTGCGCAAGAAGTACCACCAGTTCGAGAGCGAATTCACCGGCGTCGACACCCGCGTGCAGGTCAACCAGGTGCCCGGCGGCATGATCTCCAACCTGGCCAACCAGCTGAAGGAACAGGGCGCCCTGAACCGCATGGGCGAAGTGCTGGAAGAGATTCCGCGCGTGCGCGCCGACCTGGGCTACCCGCCCCTGGTCACCCCCACCTCGCAGATCGTCGGCACCCAGGCCTTCTTCAACGTCCTGGCCGGTGAGCGCTACAAGACCATCACCAACGAGGTGAAGCTCTACCTGCAAGGCCGCTACGGCAAGGCCGCCGGGCAGATCAACGAAGAACTGCGCCGCCAGGCCATCGGCAACGAGGAAGTCATCGACGTGCGCCCGGCCGACCTGCTCAAGCCCGAGCTGGACAAGCTGCGCGCCGAGATCGGCAGCCTGGCCAAGTCCGAGGAAGACGTGCTGACCTTCGCCATGTTCCCGGACATCGGCCGCAAGTTCCTCGAAGAGCGCGCCGCCGGCACCCTCAAGCCCGAGGAACTGCTGCCCATCCCCAACGGCCAGGGCCCGGCCCCGGTCGGCGGCGAGGGCGTACCCACCGAGTTCGTGGTGGACGTGCACGGCGAGAGCTACCGCGTGGACATCACCGGCGTGGGCGTGAAGAGCGACGGCAAGCGCCACTTCTACCTCTCCATCGACGGCATGCCGGAAGAAGTGGTGTTCGAGCCGCTGAACGAATTCATCGGCGGCGGCGGCAACAAGCGCAAGAGCGCCAGCGCACCGGGCGATGTCAGCACCACCATGCCGGGCAACATCGTCGACGTGCTGGTCAAGGAAGGCGACAGCGTCAAGGCCGGCCAGGCCGTGCTGATCACCGAAGCCATGAAGATGGAAACCGAGGTCCAGGCGCCCATCGCCGGCACCGTCAAGGCGATCCACGTCGCCAAGGGCGACCGGGTCAACCCGGGCGAGGTGCTGATCGAGATCGAATGATCCCGACCCGAAGTCCCCGTGGGGAGCCGAAAGGCTCCCTTTTTTTGCCTATGCCCAACGGTTACAGCCCGGGGACCTGGAGCCGAACATCCCTGGGCTGAAGCCCAGGCTACGGGAGCCGCACCGCGTAGGGTGGGCTTCAGCCCACCATCCGAGCCCGCCGCAACTCCGCTGGTGGATCGATGAAGCGCGATCCCCCCTACGGGTGCCGGTCATTGCGTAGGGTGGATAACGCTCTTTTTATCCACCGACCGGACTCACACCCGACACCGAAGCCTCCCCGCTGTGGCATCTACACCTACCAGCCGTAGCCCGGGCTTCAGCCCGGGGACTTGGAGTCGAATCTCCCTGGGCTGAAGCCCAGGCTACGGGAGCCGCACCGCGTAGGGTGGGCTTCAGCCCACCATCCGAGCCCGCCGCAGCACCTGGCCGGCTCATGAATTTCTCAATGGCCATCATGAAAATTCCCACTTGGCCGCCGCACCGGCTGCAGGTGCATCCTGCGCTTCCAGTCAGCGCCATCCCCAGGGAGGAGAAGCCATGAAAACCGTCGCCCAGATGCTTCACGCCAAGCCTCGCCAGCAGGTCCACACCATCGAGGCCGATGCCCCGATGCTCGAGGCCCTGCGCCTGATGGCGGAACAGAACATCGGCGCCCTGCCGGTCACCGAAGGCGGTCGCCTGGTGGGCATCGTCAGCGAGCGTGACTACGCCCGGCGCGGCGTGCTCCAGGGGCGTTCCTCGGTGGCGACGCCGGTGCGCGAGTTCATGACCGAGCCGGTGTTCACCGTCCATGCCCGGCAGAGCATCCGCGAATGCATGTCGCTGATGACCGACCGCCACATGCGCCACCTGCCGGTGGTGGAAGACGGCCAGCTGATCGGCCTGCTGTCCATCGGCGACCTGGTGAAGGAAGCCATGGCCGAGCAGGACAACCTGATCCTGCACCTGGAGCAGTACATCCGCGGCGAAGTGGCCTGAGGCCCGTCAGAGGTCCTCGTCCTGCACCACCCGCACCTCGCCGGCGTCCATCGCGTAGGCCGCGTCGGCCAGGTCGTTGCTGACCTGCTCCACCTTGAGCGTGCCGCTCACCCAGAGCGGGGTGTAGATGTCGTCCAGGGCGATGCCCTTGGGGAAGCGCACCAGCACGATCTGGTTCGGCGGCGGCGGCGGTACGTGGATGCAGGCGCCCGGGTAGGGCACGAGGAAGAACAGCGTGTTGCGCCCCTTGGCATCGGTCTCCAGCGGCACCGGGTAGCCCCCCAGGCGGATCTTCTTGCCGTTGAGCGTGGCCACCGTCTTCGCCGAATACATCACCGCCGGCAGGTCCTTGTCCTGCTGCTTCAACCCGCCCTTGTTGGTGAAGGTGCCTTCGCCTTCGGGGGTGTTGTGGCTGATGTCCGGCATCTCTTCCAGGGCCTTGCGGTCCTCCGGGGGCATCAGCTCCAGCCAATCGGTCTCGGGGAGCTGGGCGTGGGCCAGGGCGCTGCACAGCAGCAAGGGAAGCAGCAGGGTACGACGCATGGTGCGGGCTCGCGGGCGGGAAACAGGCGCTAAGACTAGCCGCGCCCGTTCCCGGTTCCCAGCCCTCAGTCTTTCTTGATAGCGCTGTAGATCATCAGCAGGACGATGGCGCCGACCACCGCACCGATGAAGCCCGCCCCCTGCCCGGCGCGGTAGATGCCCAACGCCTGGCCGCCGTAGGTGGCGGCGATGGAGCCGCCGATGCCCAGCAGGATGGTCCAGATCCAGCCCATGCTGTCATCGCCCGGTTTGAGGAAGCGTGCGACCAGGCCCACGACCAGGCCGATGAATAGCGTTCCGATGAGCCCCATGGCAGTCACTCCTGAATCCTGAATGAAAAAGGGCGTGTCCGTGGACACGCCCTTGATCAGACAGCAGCGCAGCGGCAGGGGTTCAGCCGGCGATCAGCGCCTCGACCTCGGCGATGCGCGCCTTCAGGGTCGGCAGGTCGGCGCTGCGCAGGGTGGCGTGGCCGACCTTGCGCCCGGCCTTGAAGGCCTTGCCGTAGTGGTGCAGGTGGCAGTCGCCGACGGCGATCACCTTCTCCACCGGCGGTACTTCACCGATGAAGTTGAGCATGGCGCTCTCGCCCACCTTGGCGGTGGAACCCAGCGGCAGGCCGGCAACGGCGCGCAGGTGGTTCTCGAACTGGCTGCACTCGGCGCCTTCGATGGTCCAGTGCCCGGAGTTGTGCACGCGCGGGGCGATCTCGTTGGCCTTCAGGCCGCCGTCCACTTCGAAGAACTCGAAGGCCAGCACGCCGACGTAGTCCAGCTCGCGCAGCACGCGGCCGACGTAGTCCTCGGCCAGGCCCTGCAGCGGGTGGTCGGTGCTGGCGATGGAGAGGCGCAGGATGCCGTTCTCGTGGGTGTTGTGTACCAGCGGGTAGAAGCGCGTCTCGCCGTCGCGGGCGCGCACCGCCACCAGGGACACTTCGCCGGTGAAGGGCACGAAGCCTTCGAGGATGCAGGGCACGCTGCCCAGCTCGGCGAAGGCACCGGCCACGTCTGCCGGGCTGCGCAGGACCTTCTGGCCCTTGCCGTCATAGCCCAGGGTGCGGGTCTTCATCACCGCCGGCAGGCCGATGGCGGCCACGGCGGCGTCCAGGTCCGCCTGGGACTGGATGTCGGCGAACTCGGGGGTGGGGATGCCCAGGTCCTTGAACATCGACTTCTCGAACCAGCGGTCACGGGCGATGCGCAGGGCATTGGCCGAGGGGTAGACCGGCACGAACTGGGAGAGGAAGGCCACGGTCTCGGCCGGCACGCTCTCGAACTCGAAGGTCACCAGGTCCACTTCGTCCGCCAGCTGGCGCAGGTGGTCCTGGTCGCCGTAGTCGGCGCGGATGTGCTCGCCGAGCGCCTGGGCGCAGGCGTCGGGGGCCGGGTCGAGGAAGGCGAAGTCCATGCCCAGCGGGGTGCCCGCCAGGGCCATCATGCGGCCGAGCTGGCCGCCGCCGATCACGCCGATCTTCATGGGTCAGGCCTCGCGCGGGTCCGGATTGTCGAGAACGGTGCGGGTCTGCTCCTCGCGGAAGGCCTTCAGCGCCGCGTGGTACTGCGGGTGCTGGTGGCCGAGGATGCTGGCGGCCAGCAGGGCGGCATTCACCGCACCGGCCTTGCCGATGGCCAGGGTGGCGACCGGGATGCCCGCCGGCATCTGCACGATGGAGAGCAGCGAGTCGACGCCCGAGAGCATGGACGACTGCACCGGCACGCCGAGCACCGGCAGGTGGGTCTTGGCCGCGCACATGCCCGGCAGGTGGGCGGCACCGCCGGCACCGGCGATGATCACCTGGATGCCGCGGGCCTCGGCCTCTTCGGCGTACTGGAACAGCAGGTCCGGGGTGCGGTGGGCGGAGACCACCTTCACTTCATAGGGGATGCCCAGCTTGTCCAGCATCTCGGCGGTGTGGCTGAGGGTGCTCCAATCGGACTTGGAGCCCATGATCACGCCTACCAGTGCGCTCATCGTCGTACCTCATCAAGGGTCGAAAACCAACAAGCCACGCTCAAGGGCGTGGCTTGTCTGCGATGTGGGCCGGCGTGCGCTGCCGGCCGAAGGCCGCGCAGTATACCGCAAAGGCGGGCGCGGTAATCACCTGCCTCGACCGTCCGTCACGCGGTGCCCGCCACGGGCCGTAACCTTGTCCCAGCGCAAGGTTTGTCACGCTCGGCACGGCACACTCCCAGGCTCCACAGCCAGGAGGTGAAAGCCATGAACAAGACCATGAAAGCCGCCGTCGTCCATGCCTTCGGTGAACCGTTGCGGATCGAGGAAGTGAAGGTGCCGCTGCCCGGCCCCGGCCAGATCCTGGTGAAGATCGAGGCCTCCGGCGTCTGCCACACCGACCTCCACGCCGCCGAGGGCGACTGGCCGGTGAAACCCGCCCTGCCCTTCATCCCCGGCCATGAAGGCGTCGGTTACGTCGCCGCCGTCGGCAGCGGTGTCACCCGCGTCCGCGAAGGCGACCGGGTCGGCGTGCCCTGGCTGTACACCGCCTGCGGCTGCTGCGAACACTGCCTGACCGGCTGGGAAACCCTCTGCGAAGGCCAGCAGAACACCGGCTACTCGGTGAACGGTGGCTACGCCGAATACGTGCTGGCCGACCCGAACTACGTCGGGCTGCTGCCCAAGGACGTCGAGTTCGACGAGATCGCGCCGATCCTCTGCGCCGGCGTCACCGTCTATAAAGGCCTGAAGGTCACCGGCGCCCGCCCCGGCCAGTGGGTGGCCATCTCCGGCATCGGCGGCCTCGGCCACGTGGCCGTGCAGTACGCCCGCGCCATGGGCCTGCACGTGGCGGCCATCGACGTCGACGACGCCAAGCTCGACCTGGCCCGCAAGCTCGGCGCCAGCCTGACCATCAACGCACGCAACGAGAACCCCGCCGAGGTGATCCAGCGCGACATCGGCGGCGCCCACGGCGTGCTGGTCACCGCCGTGTCCAACAGCGCCTTCGGCCAGGCCATCGGCATGGCCCGTCGCGGCGGCACCGTGGCCCTGGTGGGCCTGCCCCCGGGCGACTTCCCCACGCCGATCTTCGACGTGGTGCTCAAGGCCATCAGCATCACCGGCTCCATCGTCGGCACCCGTGCCGACCTGCAGGAAGCGCTGGACTTCGCCGGCGAAGGCCTGGTGAAGGCCACCATCCACAAGGACTCGATGGACAACATCAACGGCATCTTCGACCAGATGCGCGCCGGCAAGATCGAAGGCCGCATCGTCATCAACCCCTGACCCGCCGGGGCCGGCTCAGCCGGCCCCTCCCCCTTCCAGCGTCGCCCCCAGCC
>NZ_JYFT01000032.1:0-31550 GCF_000931385.1 Pseudomonas sp. FeS53a | reverse complement strand
CCCGCGCCCCAGGCCACCACCCTGCTGGCCGCCGCCCCCAAGCTCGCCGGGGTCGCCGCCAGCGTCGCCATGGAGCCCACCTGGGCCGTGGCCCTGGCCTTCGAGAAACCGCTGGAGACGCCCGTCGAAGGCTGCTTCGTGCAAGGCAGCGGGCTCGACTGGGTGGCGCGCAACCGCACCAAGCCCGGTCGCGACAACAGCCAGGACACCTGGGTGCTGCACGCCACCAGCGCCTGGAGCCGCCAGCACCTGGACCTGCCCAAGGAAGCGGTGATCGAGCAGCTCTACGGTGCCTTCGCCGAGCTAATCGGCTGTGCCGTGCCGCCGCCGGCCTTCACCCTGGCCCACCGCTGGCTCTACGCGCGCCCGGCCCAGGCCCATGAATGGGGCGCCCTGGCCGATGCCGACCTGGGGCTCTACGCCTGCGGCGACTGGTGCAGCTCCGGCCGCGTGGAGGGCGCCTGGCTGAGCGGGCAGGACGCCGCCCGCCGCCTGCTCGAACACCTCTGACGGTCGCGCACCGTCCCACCGGCGACCCCGGACAGGTCGCCGGGAAAGTTGTACAAGGCTATTGATTTGTACAACGGCACGCCTATGATGAACACAGATTGTACAAACCACAGAACCTGTACAAGTTCATCCGAGGCACCGCATGTCCAGCGCCCCCACTGCCCAGCCCCCCAAGATCGGCATCAGCGCCTGCCTGATGGGCGAGGAAGTCCGCTTCAATGGCGGGCACAAGGAATCCCGCCTGTGCAGCCAGTTCCTCGCCCGCCACCTGGAATTTGTCCGCGTCTGCCCGGAGGTCGGCATCGGCCTCGGCACGCCGCGCCCGACCCTGCGCCTGGTGGGCGACCCCGCCGCCCCGCGCGCCGTGGGCAGCCGCGACGAGCGTGACGTCAGCGATGCCCTGCGCGACTACGGCCGGCAGACCGCCGAGCGCCTGGACGACCTGGACGGCTTCATCTTCATGCAGAAGTCGCCCTCCTGCGGCCTCTACCGGGTCAAGGTCTACCAGGACAACGGCTACCCCGCCGAAGGCGGCGGGCGCGGCCTGTTCGCCGAGACCTTCTGCGCCGCCCGCCCTGACCTGCCGGTGGAGGAAGAAGGCCGCCTGTGCGACCCGGTGCTGCGGGAGAACTTCCTCACCCGCGTCTACGCCCACGCCGAATGGCGCGCCCTGCAGGCCGAGGGGCTGACCCGGCGCGGCATCCTCGAATTCCACGCCCGCTACAAGTACCAGCTGATGGCCAGCGACCCCGCGCGCTACCGCGCCCTCGGGCGGATGCTCGGCGGCATCGGCGAACACCACCCCGAGGAGCTGGCGCCGCGCTACTTCAGCGAGCTGATGAAGGGCCTCAGCCGCTGCGCCACCCGGGGCACCCACAGCAACGTCCTGCAGCACCTGTCGGGTTACCTGAAGGACGCCCTGTCCCGCGAGGAGAAGGCCGAAATGCAGGCCCTGATCGACAAGTACCGCGCCGGCATCGTGCCGCTGGTGGTGCCCATGACCCTGCTCAAGCACCACTTCGCCCGCCACCCGCACCCCTACATCGCGCAGCAGGCCTACCTGCAACCGCATCCCGAAGACCTCAGCCTGCGCAACGCCATCTGACCATGGACGAACAGGACGACCTCCCCCTCGACGCCGAGTGCCAGGCAGCCCTGGAACGCGGCCTGCTGCCGATTCGCGACGTATCGCGGCTCACCGGTGTCAACGCCGTGACCCTGCGCGCCTGGGAACGGCGCTACGGCCTGGTGCTGCCCCACCGTACCGCCAAGGGCCACCGCCTCTACGACGCCGGGCACCTGGCGCGCATCCGTGCGGTGCTCGCCTGGCTGGACCGCGGCGTGCCGGTCAGCCAGGTCAAGGCGCTGCTGCGCGGCGGCCAGAGCCCGGACATCGACATCACCTCCCAGTGGGACGAACAGCGCGCCAAGCTGCTGGAAGCCATCGACGCCCTCGCCGACCGGCGCCTGGACGAGCGCTTCAATGCCGCCCTGTCGCTCTACCCGCCCCACACCCTGTGCCAGCAGCTGCTGCTGCCCCTGCTCACCCAGCTGGAAAGCCGCTGGCGCGACCAGTACGGCGCACGGCTGGAGCGGGTCTTCTTCAATGCCTGGCTGCGCAGCAAGCTGGGCACCCGCATCCACCACAACAACCGCCAGAACAGCGGCGCGCCGCTGCTGCTGATCAACCCCTGCGAGCAGCCGATGAACCCCGGCCTCTGGCTCACCGCCTGGCTGGCGAGCAACACCGGCTGCCCGGTGGAGGTGCTGGAGTGGCCGGTGCCAGTGGCCGAGCTGCCCCTGGCCCTGGCCCGCATGGAGCCCCGCGCCCTGGCCTTCCACGCCGACCACGCATTGAACGGGCAGCTGCCGCGCCTGCTGATGGGCCACGCCTGCCCGGTGCTGCTCAGCGGCGCCGCCGTGCGCATCCACCGCGAAGCGCTGGCACCGCTGGAGCACGACCACCCCGACATCCACCTGGCCGACGACCCGGTCGCGGCCCTGAACACCCTGTACGGGCTCGGCCTGCTGGCCGGCTCCTGAGGTTCCCATGCAGCAACTGATCTGGTTCCGGTGCGACCTGCGGGTCCACGACAACACCGCCCTGACCGCCGCCCTCCAGGCCGGCCCGACCCTTGCCCTGTTCCTGGTCAGCCCCGGCCAGTGGCAGGCCCACGACGACGCAGCGGCCAAGGTCGACTTCTGGCTGCGCAACCTCGTCGAACTGCGCCGCGAACTGCAGGCCCTGAACGTGCCGCTGCTGGTGCGCCACATCGACCACTGGGACGAAGCGCCCGAGACCATCGCCCGACTGTGCCGCGAGCACGCCGTGGGCGGCGTCCAGGTCAACGAGGAATACGGCATCCACGAGCAGCGCCGGGACGAGGCCGTGCGCGCCCGCCTGGCCCGCGACGGCATCACCCTGCACAGCCACCTCGACCAGTTGCTGTTCCGCCCCGGCAGCGTGCTGACCCGTACCGGCGGCTACTTCCAGGTCTACAGCCAGTTCCGCAAGGTCTGCTACGAGCGCCTGCACAGCGCCCTGCCTCCGTGCCTGCCGCTGCCCGCCGCCCAGGCGCCGCTGACTGTGCCCAGCGACCCGCTGCCGGAAGCCGTGGACGGCTTCCCGACCCCGCCGCAGAGCCTGCGTGACCTGTGGCCCGCCGGTGAACGCGCGGCCCTGGCCCGCCTGGCGGCCTTCGCCGAGGACAACCTGCACGGCTACCGTGACCGCCGCGACCTGCCCGCCGAGCCCGGCACCAGCCAGCTCTCGCCCTACCTCGCGGCCGGCGTGGTCTCCCCGCGCCAATGCCTGCACGCCGCCCTGACGCAGAACCGCGGCGAGTTCGACAGCGGCAGCGAAGGTGCCGTGACCTGGATAAACGAACTGCTCTGGCGCGAGTTCTACAAGCACATCCTGGTGGGCTACCCCCGCGTCAGCCGGCACCGCGCCTTCCGCCCGGAGACCGAAGCACTGCCCTGGCGCGATGCCCCGGCCGACCTTGAAGCCTGGCAGCAGGGTCGCACCGGCGTGCCCATCGTCGACGCCGCCATGCGCCAGTTGCTCGCCACCGGCTGGATGCACAACCGCCTGCGCATGATCACCGCCATGTACCTGACGAAGAACCTGCTCATCGACTGGCGCGAGGGCGAGCGCTGGTTCATGCGCCACCTGGTGGACGGCGACCTGGCCGCCAACAACGGCGGCTGGCAGTGGAGCGCCTCCACCGGCACCGACTCCGTGCCCTACTTCCGCGTATTCAACCCGGTCACCCAATCCCGTCGCTTTGATCCCAAGGCGCGCTTCCTGCGGCAGTGGCTGCCGGAGCTGGGCCGCCTGGACGACGACGCGGTGCACGACCCATCCGCCCTTGGCGGGCTGTTCGGCGTGCAGGGCTACCCGCGCCCGCTGGTGGACCTGGCGGCCAGCCGTGACCGCGCCATCGCCGCCTTCCGCGACCTGCCCAAGGAGCCTCGCTGATGGACGCCTTCCTGCCGCGTTTCGCCGAGGACTTCGCCGCCATCGGCCGCGACAGCCTGGACCGCCTGGGCCAGCTCTACAGCGACGACGTGGTGTTCCAGGACCCGCTGCACCGCATCGAGGGCCTGGCCGCCCTGCGCCGCTACTTCGCCGAGCTGTACGAGAACGTCGAGGCCCTGGCCTTCCAGTTTCACGGCCACGACTGCGTCGGGGAGGGCGAGGGCTACCTGCGCTGGACCATGCGCTACCGCCACCCGCGCCTGGCCGGTGGCCGCGAGATCGCCGTGGAAGGCTGCTCGCACCTGCGCTGGCGCGACGGCCGCGTGTACCACCACCGTGATTACTTCGACGCCGGCGCCTTGCTCTACGAACACCTGCCGCTGATGGGGCGGGTCATCCACTGGCTGAAAGGGAGATTGGCATGAGCACCCGACGCATCTGGCTCACCGGTGCCAGCAGCGGCATCGGCGCCGCCCTGGCCGAGTGCCTGCTGGAACAGGGCCACCACCTGGCCCTCACCGCGCGCTCGCTGGCCGCGCTGCAAGCCTTCGAGCAGCGCTACCCCGGCCAGGTGCTGGCCCTGCCCGGCGACCTCGGCGCCCCCGGCGTGGCGGCCGACATCGGCGAGCACATCAAGGAGCGCTGGGGCGCGCTGGATACCGCCATCCTCAACGCCGGCACCTGCGAATACCTCGACACCCGCCAGTTCGACGCCGACATGGTGGCCCGGGTGGTCAACCTCAACCTGGTGGGCAGCGCCCGCTGCATCGAGGCGGCCCTGCCACTGCTGCGGGCCGGCCGCGATCCCCACCTGGTGGGCGTGGCCAGCGCCGTGACTCTGTTCGAACTGCCCCGCGCCGAAGCCTATGGCGCCTCCAAGGCCGGCCTGCGCTACCTGCTGCAATCGCTGCGGGTGGACCTGGCCAGCGAAGGCATCGACGTCACCGTGGTCAGCCCCGGCTTCGTCGACACCCCGCTGACCCAGCGCAACGACTTCCCCATGCCCATGCGCTGGCCGGTGGAGCGGGCCGCCCGCTACATCGCCGAGCGCCTGGAACGCCGCCCGCTGGACATCGCCTTCCCGCGCCCCTTCATCCTCACCCTCGGCCTGCTCGGGAGCCTGCCCGCGCGGCTGCGACTGGCCATCGGCAAACGCCTGTCGCGCAACGGAGCCCCTTCATGAAGATCGCCATCATCGGCAGCGGCATCACCGGCCTCACCACGGCCTACCTGCTGAACCGCCGCCACGACATCCAGGTGTTCGAGGCCAGCGACTGGATCGGCGGCCACACCCACACCGTGGACGTCACCCTGCACGGGCGCAGCTACGCGGTGGACACCGGGTTCATCGTGTTCAACGACTGGACCTACCCGAACTTCATCCGCCTCATGGAGCAGCTGGGCGTGGCCCACCAGCCCACCGAGATGAGCTTCTCCGTGTGCGACCCGGCCAGCGGCCTGGAATACAACGGCAACAACCTCAACAGCCTGTTCGCCCAGCGCAGCAACCTGCTCTCCCCGGGGTTCTGGGGCATGCTGCGGGACATCCTGCGCTTCAACCGCGAGTCCCTGGCCGACCTCGACAGCGGCCGCGTGCCCACCAGCGCCACGCTCGGCGACTACCTCCGCGAGCGCGGCTACGGCCAGCGCTTCCGCGACCACTACCTGGTGCCCATGGGCGCGGCCATCTGGTCCACCTCCCTGGAGGACATGCTGGCCTTCCCCCTGGCGTTCTTCGTGCGCTTCTTCAAGAACCATGGGCTGCTCTCGGTCAACGACCGCCCGCAGTGGCGGGTCATCAGCGGCGGCTCGCGCAGCTACGTGGCGCCCCTGACGGAAAGCTTCGCCGAGCGCATCCGCCTGGCCTGCCCGGTCAGCCGCGTGGAGCGCGATGCCGACGGGGTGACCGTGCACAGCGCTGCCGGCGCCGAACGCTTCGACCAGGTGGTGTTCGCCTGCCACAGCGACCAGGCCCTGACCCTGCTGGCCGAGCCGAGCCAGGCCGAGCGCGAGATCCTCGGCGCCCTGCCCTACGCCGACAACGAGGTGGTGCTGCACACCGACGCCCGCCTGCTGCCCCGCCGCAAGCTGGCCTGGGCCAGTTGGAACTACCGCCTCGGCGGCCCGGCCCACCAGCCGGCGGCCGTGACCTACGACATGAACCGCCTGCAAGGCATCGAGGCGCCGGAGACCTTCTGCGTCAGCCTCAACCAGACCGACGCCATCGACCCGGCACGCATCCTTGCGCGCTTCACCTACGCTCATCCTCAGTACAGCCTGGCCGGCATGCAGGCCCAGGCGCGTTGGGGGGAAATCAGTGGCCAGCAGCACAGCCATTTCTGTGGTGCCTACTGGGCCAACGGCTTCCATGAGGACGGCGTGGTCAGCGCCCTGCGCGTGGCCCGTGCATTCGGGGAAAGCCTGTGAACAGCGCCCTCTACAGCGGCTGGGTACAGCACCGTCGGCACAGCCCGCGGGCCCATGCCTTCCGCTACCGCATCGGCCTGCTGTATCTGGACCTGGACGAACGCGAGGCGGTACTCGGCCTGTCGCCCCTGGCCGGCAGCGGGCGCTTCGCGCCCTTTTCCTTCCGCGAGCGGGACTACCTGTGCGCCTACACCGCCAATGGCCAGCCCCTGGCCGAAGCGGCCCGCCAGCTGGTGGCCGAGGCCCTCGGCGAGCGGCCGGAGGGACCGGTGTGCCTGCTCACCCAGGTGCGCAGCTGGGGCCTGGCCTTCAACCCGGCGAGCTTCTACTACTGCCACCACGCCGACGGCCGCCTGGCGGCCATCCTCTGCGAGGTGACCAACACCCCCTGGCGCGAGCGCTACCACTACGTGGTGCCGGCCCAGGGCGACGGCGCCCAGCGCATCCAGGTGGACAAGGCCTTCCACGTCTCGCCCTTCATGCCCCGCGACATGACCTACCGGATGGCCTTCACCCCGGTGAGCCAGCGCCTGGGGGTGCACATCGAGAACTGGCGCGAGGGCCAGCGCGCCTTCGACGCCACCCTCGACCTGACCCGCGAGCCGCTGGACCGGGGCAGCCTGCACCGCTACCTCGCACGCTTCCCCTGGATGACCGCCAAGACCGGCCTGGCCATCTACTGGCAGGCCCTGCGCCTGCTGATCAAACGCACGCCCATTTTCAACCATCAGGTGGCGGCGGACGCCTACCGCGTCGCCGTCCCGCTTTCCCAGGAGCATGACCATGAAAAACCCTAGCCTCGCCCGGACCGGTCTGTTCGGCGGCAACGGCTTGGCCAGCGGCCTGCTGAGGCGGCTGGTGACCTCGCGCCTGGCGCAGCTGCGCCACGGCCAGCTCACCGTGCTGGAAGACGGCGAGGAGCATGTCTACGGCGACCCGCGCGCCACCCTGCGGGCACGCATCGAGATCCTCGACCCGGCAGCCTGGGCGCTGGTGGCCAGCAACGGTTCCATCGGCTCCGGCGAAGCCTACGTCCACGGCTACTGGACCACCCCGGACCTGACGGCGGTGATCCGCGTGTTCGTCGCCAACCTCGACGTGCTGGACGACATGGAGGGCGGCCTGGCGCTGCTCGGCCGTCCGCTGCTGCACGGCCTGCACTGGCTCAACCGCAACACCCGCGCCGGCTCCCAGCGCAACATCTCCGCCCACTACGACCTGGGCAACGACCTGTTCGAGCGCATGCTGGACCCGACGATGATGTACTCGGCGGCCCAGTACGAGCACCCGGAGCAATCCCTGGAGGCTGCGCAGCTGAACAAGCTGGAGCGCATCTGCCAGAAGCTGCGCCTGACCCCCGACGACCACCTGCTGGAGATCGGCAGCGGCTGGGGCGGCATGGCCATCCACGCCGCCACCCGCTTCGGCTGCAAGGTCACCAGCGTGACCCTCTCCCACGAGCAACATGCCCACTGCCAGAAGCGCATTGCCGAGCTGGGCCTGCAGGACCGCGTGGAGGTGCTGCTGAAGGACTACCGCGACCTGGAGGGCCGCTTCGACAAGCTGGTCTCCATCGAGATGATCGAGGCCGTGGGGCACCGCTTCCTGCCCACCTATTTCGCCCAGTGCGCGCGCCTGCTGAAGGACGACGGCCTGATGCTGCTGCAGGCCATCACCATCCGCGACCAGCGCTACGAGCAGGCCAGGCGCAGCGTGGACTTCATCCAGCGCTACATCTTCCCGGGCGGTGCCCTGCCCTCGGTCACCCGCATGCTGCAGGTGGCCACCGAGGCCAGCGACCTGAACCTGGTGCACATGGAAGACTTCGGCACCGACTACGCCCGCACCCTGCGCGCCTGGCACGAGAACCTCGCCCGCGCCCGCAGTGAGCTGGAAGGCCTCGGCTACGACGCCTACTTCTACCGGCTGTGGGAGTTCTACCTGTGCTACTGCGAAGGTGGCTTCCTGGAGCGCGCCATCGGCACCGCCCAGCTGCTGCTGGCCAAGCCCGGCGCCCGCCACGCCCCGCTGCTCGGCCAGCTGGATGCGTGAGCTGCCGCCGCTGCTGGCGAACGGGCTGAACGCCCTGGCCTTCCAGGCCGGGTGGTTCGCCTGCGTGTTCGCCAGCCAGCACCCGCTCCTGCTGCTGGTGCCGCTGACTGCGCTGGCGCTGCACCTGGGCCTCGTCGCCCACTGGCGCCAGGAGCTGCCGCTGGTGGCGGCCGTCGCCCTGCTGGGTGCGGCGCTGGACAGCCTGCTGCTCAACCTGGGGCTGTTCGATTTCGCCGGTGAGAGCCGCTGGGCGCCGGCCTGGCTGATCCTGCTCTGGGCCCTGCTGGCCACCACCCTGCGCCACTGCCTGGCCTGGAGCGCGCGCCCGCTGTGGCTGTCGGCGCTGCTCGGCGCCCTCGGCGGGCCGCTCTCCTACTACGCCGGCGCGCGCCTGGCGGACGTGGGCCTGCCACTGGGCCAGGTGACGAGCCTGGCGCTGCTGGCGGTGATCTGGGCGCTGGTGTTCCCGCTGCTGCACGCACTGGCAGCCCGGCTGGTGCCCGCGCGCTGAGGCGCGACACGGGGTGACCGGTGCTCGCGGCGCTGGAAATCGATCGATGAGAAACAGAACGCCCGCTCCCCATTGGGGAGCGGGCGCTTGTCGTGCCTGGAACCTGTTCATGGCTGCGCGAGCCAGAGGCGCGCAGCCATGAACAGGCAGACTCTTAGAAGGCGACGCGGTAGTGCAGGGTGTAGGCCTCTACGCCGTCGTTGGGCTGCTTGATGCCCGCGTTGGAGTAGTGGATGGCGCGCACGCCGACTTCCTGCCCGTTGAAACGCAGGCCAGCGCCGATGCGGTCCTCGAACTGGAAGGAGGAGCCCAGCTTGTTGTCTTCCAGCTCGGTGCTGGAGAACAGCGCCACGCCGATGCCGGCCTCGACGTAGGGCTTCACGGTCTCGCCGGCGAATTCGTAGACGAACACCGGGGCGAAGGAAATGCTGTGGTTGCTGGCGGTGTCGTCGCCGTCCCAGTAGGTGTAGCCCGCATCCCAGTAGCCGGTGACATGGCCGACGCTGCTTTCCAGCCAGCGGGTGCCGAAGTCGAACTGCGTACCCAGGCGATAGACCATGGTGGAGTCACCGGTCTGGCCGATGTCGAGGGAGACGTCGGCGGCCTGGGCGCTGATGACGGGACCCACGCACAGGGCTGCGAGTGCAGCCAGGGAAAACAGTTTCTTCATGATGGAAACTTCCTTATTAAAAAGGCTGATCAGGAGGGGATACCACGCTAGGAATTGCGCGAATTATAGAGTGGCTGGTTCTAAGAGAAAGGCGACGAACGGAGAGTTCAGAGTTTTTTTACACCGGCAGCGGCTGCACGTCTTCGCCGCGTTCCCCCCACAACACCGGCAATACCGCCTGCAACGCGCCGGCATCCCCGGAACTCCAGAAACGGCAGGGTACTGCTTCGTCTTCGGCGAGGGCATTGCCCGCCTTCAGCAGGCGCTGCAGTTGACGCGCCACGGCGGCGCCGGTGTCCACCAGGCTCACCGACTCCGGCACCAGCTCCCGCAGCAGCGGGCGCAGGAAGGGGTAATGGGTGCAGCCGAGGATCAGCGTGTCGCAGCCCGCCTCCAGCAGGGGCTGGACGTAGCCCTGCAACAGCGCGCGGGTCGCCGGCCCGGCCAGGTCGCCGGCCTCGATGCGCTCCACCAGGCCCGGGCAGGGCTGGGTCACCACCTTCACATCCCCGGCGAAACGGTCGAGCAAGGCAGCGAACTTGGCGCTCCTGAGGGTGCCGGTGGTGGCCAGCACGCCCACCACGCCGCTGCGGGTGGCACGGGCCGCCGGCTTGACCGCCGGCTCCATGCCGACGATGGGCAGGTGCGGGTGGCGCGCGCGCAGGTCGGCCACGGCGGCGGCGGTGGCGGTGTTGCAGGCCAGCACCAGGGCCTTGGCGCCCTGGCCGAGGAGGAAGTCGGCGATGCGCTGGCTGCGCTCGCGGATGAACTCGGGGCTCTTCTCGCCATAGGGCACGTGGCCGCTGTCGGCCACGTAGAGCAGGGATTCGGCCGGCAGCAGCGCGCGGATCTCGCGCAGCACCGAGAGGCCGCCCACGCCGGAGTCGAAGACCCCGATCGGCGCCCGATCAGGCATGGCGCTCGCCACAGACGCTGCAGGCCGGGTCGCGCTTGACCCGCAGCTCGCGGAAGCGGGTGCCGAGGGCATCCACCAGCAGCAGCCGGCCCACCATCGGCTCGCCGAAACCAGCCAGCAGCTTGAGCGCCTCCAGGGCCTGCAGGCTGCCCACCAGGCCCACCAGCGGGCCGACCACGCCGGCCTCGCTGCAGGTCAGCTCGGCTTCGCTGCCGTGGCCGTAGAGGCAGTGGTAGCAGGGGCTGTTGTCGCGACGCGGGTCGAACACCGAGAGCTGGCCGTCGAGGCGGATGGCGGCGCCGGACACCAGCGGCTTGCCGGCCGCCATGCAGGCGGCGTTGACCGCCTCGCGGGTGCCGAAGTTGTCGGTGCAGTCGAGCACCACGTCCACCTGGGCCACGGCGGCCGCCAGGCTGTCTTCGTCCAGCGCGCGGGTGATCGGCACCAGGCGCACGCCGGGGTTGAGAGCGGCCAGGCGGGCCATGGCCGACTCCACCTTGAGCACACCGACGCTGGCGCTGTCGTGGATCACCTGGCGTTGCAGGTTGGTCAGGTCGACGCTGTCGAAGTCGGCCAGGTGCAGCTCGCCGACGCCGGCGGCGGTCAGGTAGAGGGCGACGGGCGACCCGAGGCCGCCAAGGCCGACGATGAGCACGCGGCCCTGCTTGAGCCGGAGCTGCCCGTCGACGTCGATCTGCGGCAGGAGGATCTGCCGGCTGTAGCGGAGCAGTTCCTCGTCGCTCAGCATGGCCGGCGGCCCAGGCTGATGCGTTCGTGGCCGCCCAGGTCGCGGCGGCTTTCCACGGCTTCGAAGCCTTCGCGGGCGAGCAGTTCGCGCACCGCGGCGGCCTGGTCGTAGCCGTGTTCCAGCAGCAGCCAGCCGCCGGCATTCAGGTGGGCGGGGGCCTGGCTGACGATCAGGCGGATGTCGTCCAGCCCGTCGGCCCCGGCCACAAGCGCGCTGCTGGGCTCGAAGCGCACGTCGCCCTGGGCCAGGTGCGGGTCCTGGGCCGAGATGTAGGGCGGGTTGCTGACGATCAGGTCATAGCGCTCGGCGCCCAGGGCGCTGAACCAGTGGCTCTCGCGGAAGGCGGCATTGCTCAGCCCGAGGCGCTCGCGGTTGCGCTCGGCCAGGGCCACGGCCTCGCTGATGCGGTCGACGCCGGTGACCTGCCAGCCGAGGCGCTCGCAGGCCAGCGCCAGGGCGATGGCCCCGGTGCCGGTGCCGAGGTCGAGTACGCGGGCCTGGGGCAGCGTGACCAGGGCCAGGGCGGTTTCCACCAGCAGCTCGGTGTCGGGACGGGGAATCAGGGTGTGCGGGGCGACTTCCAGGTCCAGGCTCCAGAAGCCCTGGTGGCCGAGGATGTAGGCCACCGGCTCGCCCTGGCGGCGGCGTTCGAGGTAGCTGGCGTAGCGCTCGGCGGCCTCGCCGCTGACCACCCGTTCGGGCCAGGTGTGCAGGAAGCTGCGTGGCTTGCCGAGGGCGGCGGCGAGCAGCAGTTCGGCGTCCAGGCGGGGGCTGGGCGAGTCCGGCAGGCGGGGGTCGCTCAGCAGGCTGGCGATGATGCTCACGGTCAGTCTCCGAGGGCGGCCAACTGGTCGGCCTGGTATTCCGCCAGCAGCGGCTCGATGACGGCTTCCACGCTGCCGGCGAGCACGTCGTCCAGGGCGTAGAGGGTCAGGTTGATGCGGTGGTCGGTGACCCGCCCCTGGGGGTAGTTGTAGGTGCGGATGCGCTCGGAACGGTCCCCGGAGCCCACCAGCAGCTTGCGGGTCTCGGAGATTTCCTTGTGGGCGGCGGCTTCCTGCTGGTCGTTCAGCTTGGCCGCGAGCCAGGCCATGGCCTTGGCGCGGTTCTTGTGCTGGGAGCGCTCTTCCTGGCACTCGACCACGATCCCGCTGGGGATGTGGGTGATGCGCACGGCGGAGTCGGTCTTGTTGACGTGCTGGCCGCCGGCACCGGAGGAGCGGTAGGTGTCGATGCGCAGGTCCGCCGGGTTGATCTCGATGGCGGCCTGCTCGTCCGGCTCGGGGAGCACGGCGACGGTGCAGGCGGAGGTGTGGATGCGGCCCTGGGACTCGGTCTCCGGCACGCGCTGCACGCGATGGGCGCCGGATTCGAACTTGAGCTTGGCGTAGACGTTGTCGCCCTCGACCCGGGCGATCACCTCTTTATAGCCACCGTGCTCACCCTCGTTCTCGGAGAGGATCTCGACCCGCCAGCCCTGGCGTTCGGCATAGCGCGAGTACATGCGGAACAGGTCGCCGGAGAAGATCGCCGCCTCGTCGCCACCGGTGCCGGCGCGGATCTCGAGGAACACGTTGCGGCCGTCGTTGGGGTCCTTGGGCAGCAGCATGCGCTGCAGGCGTGCCTCCAGTCCCACCAGTTGCTCGCGGGCCTGGGCGACTTCCTCTTCGGCCATCTCGCGCAGGTCCGGGTCGCTGTCCTTGAGCAGCGCCTGGGCGCCTTCGAGGTCGTCCTGCACCTTGCGGAACTCGCGGAAGGCGAGGATGACCGGCTCGACCTCGGCGTACTCCTTGGAGTAGGCGCGGAAGCGGGTCTGGTCGCTGATGACCTCGGCATCGCCGAGCAATGCGGTGAGCTCCTCGTAACGATCCTGGAGGATGTCGAGCTTCTTGAGCAGTGACGCTTTCATTGAGGGTGCTTGTCCGGGCCCTCGTCGAGGGCGAAGAGTTCCTGGGCCACGGCCAGCGCATCGAAGCGGCCGTCGGCGGAGAGTTTCTTCAGCTGCACGCTGGGGGCGTGCAGCAGCTTGTTGGTGAGGCCACGGGCCAGCTGGGCGAGGACATCCTCCGGGGCGGCGCCGTTGACCAGCATGCGCTGGGCCTTGGCCAGTTCCTCGTCGCGCAGCCGCTCGGCCTGCTGGCGGTAGGCGCGCAGCACGTCCACCGCAGCCAGCTCGCGCAGGCGCTGCATGAACTCGTCGACACCGCCGCTGACCAGTTCCTCTGCGGCCTGGGCAGCGCCCTGGCGACTCTTGAGGTTCTCCTCGACCACGTCGTGGAGGTCATCGACGGTGTAGAGGTAGACGTCGTCCAGCTCGCCCACTTCGGGCTCGATGTCGCGGGGGACGGCGATGTCGACCATGAAGATCGGCTTGTGCTTGCGCTGCTTCAGCGCGCGCTCCACGGCGCCCTTGCCGAGGATCGGCAACTGGCTGGCGGTGGAGCTGATGACGATGTCGCTGTTGACCAGCTCGTCCGGGATGTCGGCCAGCAGCACCGCGTGGGCACCGAACTGTTCGGCCAGCAGGCTGGCGCGCTCCAGGGTGCGGTTGGCGACGACGATGCGCTTCACGCCCTGCTCGTGCAGGTGGCGGGCGACCAGGGTGATGGTCTCGCCGGCACCGATCAGCAGCGCCTGGCTGCGGCTCAGGCTGGAGAAGATCTGCCGGGCCAGGCTGACAGCGGCGAAGGCCACGGAGACCGGGTTCTCGCCGATGGCGGTGTCGGTGCGCACGGTCTTGGCGGTGCTGAAGGTGGCCTGGAACAGGCGCCCCAGCAGCGGCCCGACGGTGCCGGCCTCACGCGCCACGGCGTAGGCGGACTTCATCTGCCCGAGGATCTGCGGCTCGCCGAGGACCATGGAGTCCAGGCCCGAGGCCACGCGCATCATGTGGCGCACGGCAGCGGCGTCGTGGTGCACGTAGGCGCAGGCGCGCAGCTCTTCGAGGCTGAGGTTGTGGTAACCGGCCAGCCAGGTCAGCACCTCGTCGGCGCAGATCTCGTCCTGCTCCAGGTAGAGCTCGCTGCGGTTGCAGGTGGAGAGGATCGCCGCCTCGCGGCTGGGAGTGAGGCTACACAGCTGCTGCAGGGCCTCGACCAGCTGCTCGGGAGTAAAAGCCACGCGCTCGCGCACATCCACGGAGGCGGTTTTGTGGTTGATACCGAGGGCTAGAAAGGCCATGCAGGGTCGCTAACGGATACGGAAGGCGCGCAATTGTCCTACTTCGATTCAGTGAGAACAACCACCGCTTGCCATTGTCACAGGCCTGTATACGCGCCATGCAATCTATAGGGCCCGGCCCCATGGGCTTGCCTGGCGGCTTGTGTCATGATGCTCCGACCGCAGGTTAGTCGCCCTTTCCCCCTTATGAATAAATCCCTCGCGTTGCTGACCGCCTTCCTGTTCCTTGGCGGATGCCAGACCCTGGCCCCTTCATCCCCGGACGGCACCCCGCCGGTGGAAGACAGTGCCCAGGCACCCGAAGCCAAACCCCAGGTCTATGCGTCCTTCAGCCGCGACACGCTGTTCGCCCTGCTCACTGCCGAGCTGGCCGGACAGCGCAACCGCTTCGACATCGCCCTCGGCAACTACGTCCAGCAGGCCAACGCCACCCAGGACCCCGCCGTCGCCGAACGCGCCTTCCGCATCGCCGAGTACCTGGGCGCCGACCAGGCCGCGCTGGACACCGCGCTGATCTGGGCCACCAACGCCCCCGATAACCTTGACGCCCAGCGCGCCGCCGCCATCCAGCTGGCCCGTGGCGGTCGCTACGACGAATCCATGACCTACATGGAGAAGGTGCTGCAGAAGCAGGGCGACACCCATTTCGACTTCCTCGCCCTCTCCGCCGCCGAGACCGACCCGGACACCCGTGCCGGCCTGCTGCAGAGCTTCGACCGCCTGCTGGCCAAGTACCCGGACAACAGCCAGCTGGTGTTCGGCAAGGCCGTGCTGCTGCAACAGGACGGCCGCACCGAGGACGCCCTGGCCCTGCTGGAAGACCTGCCCTCCAGTGACAAACAGATCCCGCCGATCCTCCTGCGTGCGCGCCTGCTGCAGAGCCTGGACCGCACCGACGACGCGCTCCCGCTGCTGGAACGTGCCATCAAGCAGCACCCGGACGACAAGCGCCTGCGCCTGACCTACGCCCGCCTGCTGGTGGAGGCTGGCCGGCTGGACGAAGCCAAGTCCGAGTTCGCCGGACTGGTGCAGCGTTTCCCCGATGACGACGACCTGCGCTTCTCCCTCGCCCTGGTGTGCATGGAGGGCGAAGCCTGGGACGAAGCCCAGGTCTACCTGCAGGAACTGGTGGAACGCGGCAGCCACGTGGACTCCGCCCACTTCAACCTCGGCCAGGTCTATGAGAAGCGCAACGACCTCGAAAGCGCGCTGATCGAATACGGCCTGGTGGGCGCCGGCAACGACTACCTGCCCGCGCAACTGCGCTACACCGAGCTGCTGCTAGACGCCAAGCGCGGCGACGAAGCCGCCAGCCACCTGGCCAAGGCCCGCGAGGCACAGCCCGACTACGCCATCCAGCTGTACCTGATCGAGGCGGAGAACTTCGCCGAGCGCCAGCAGATCGACCATGCCTGGGCCACCATCGCCCAGGGCCTGAAGCAGTTCCCGGGCGACCTCAACCTGCTCTACACCCGCGCCATGCTGGCCGAGAAACGCGGCGACCTGGCCCAGCTGGAGCGCGACCTGCGCTTCATCATCGAGCGCGAGCCCGAGAACGCCATGGCGCTGAACGCGCTGGGCTACACCCTGGCCGACCGCACCACCCGCTACGAGGAAGCCCGCGCCCTGGTGGAACAGGCGCACCAGCTCAAGCCGGATGATCCGGCCATCCTCGACAGCCTCGGCTGGATCAACTTCCGCCTGGGCAAACTGGACGAAGCCGAGCGCCTGCTGCGCCAGGCCCTGGAAGCCTTCCCCGACCATGAGGTGGCCGCCCACCTGGGCGAAGTGCTGTGGGCCAACGGCAAGCAGAGCGAAGCCCGCAAGGTGTGGGCCGAAGCCCTGAAGAACCAGCCCGACAGCCCCATCCTGCGCAGCACCCTGAAGCGCCTGACCGGTTCCGAGACCCTCTGATCCATGCGTCTACGTCATCTACTGGCCGCAGGGGCGCTGCTCCTGCTCACCGGCTGCGCCGGCCTCACCTCCCGTGAATCGGTTGAAGGCAAGGGCGACGCCACCCTCTGGAAAGCCCACAAGCAGCAGGTCGCCGCCCTCGATGGCTGGCAGATCGCCGGCAAGGTCGGCATCCGCGCACCGAAGGATTCCGGCAGCGGCACCCTGTTCTGGCTGCAACGCCGCGACTACTACGACATCCGCCTTTCCGGCCCGCTGGGCCGTGGCGCCGCCCGCCTCACCGGCCACCCCGGCGCCATCGTGCTGGAAGTGGCCAACCAGGGCCGCTACGAAGCCGAATCCCCCGAAGCCCTGCTGGAAGAACAGCTCGGCTGGCGCCTGCCCGTCTCCCACCTGCAATGGTGGGTGCGCGGCCTGCCCGCCCCTGACAGCCGCAGCCGCCTGACCCTCGACAGCGACAGCCACCTCTCCCGCCTGGAGCAGGACGGCTGGGAGGTGAACTACCTCAGCTACGTCGAGCAGAACGGCTTCACCCTGCCCGAGCGCATCAAGCTCAAGGGCGCCGACCTCGACATCACCCTGGTGATCAAGGACTGGCAGCCGCGCCAGCTCGGCCAGTGAGTTCCGCCATGCAAGACGCCCAGCTGATCCTCCCGGCGCCGGCCAAGCTCAACCTCATGCTGCACATCCTCGGGCGCCGTCCCGACGGCTACCACGAGCTGCAGACGCTGTTCCAGTTCCTCGACCACGGCGACGAACTGGGCTTCTCGCTCCGCGAGGATGGCGAGATCCACCTGCGCACCGAGGTGCCCGGCGTCCCCCATGACAGCAACCTGATCGTCCGCGCCGCGCGCAGCCTGCAGCAGGCATCCGGCAGCCGCCTGGGCGCTGACATCTGGCTCGACAAGTGCCTGCCCATGGGCGGCGGCATCGGCGGCGGCAGTTCCGACGCCGCCACCACCCTCCTCGGCCTCGACCACCTCTGGCAGACGCACCTCGGCGAAGAGCGCCTGGCCGAGCTGGGGCTGGCACTGGGTGCCGACGTGCCGGTGTTCGTACGCGGTCGCGCGGCCTTCGCCGAAGGTGTCGGCGAGCGCCTGCAACCGGTCACCCTGGAGGAGCCGTGGTTCCTCGTCGCCGTACCGCAAGTCTTTGTCAGCACAGCAGAAGTTTTCACCGATCCCGAGTTGACACGGAATTCGGCGCCCATTAATCTTCGCAGCCTTCTTGAGGGGGGCAGTCGTAACGACTGTCAGCCAGTGGTCGAGAAGCGTTACCCCGAAGTTCGTAACGCACTGATGTGGTTGAACAAATTCACATCGGCCCGACTGACCGGCACCGGAGCTTGTGTGTTTGGGAGCTTCCCAAACCGGGACGATGCTGATAAAGTCGCCCGCCAACTTCCGGCCACTCTGCCAAGTTTCGTCGCCAAGGGCAGCAACATCTCGATGCTGCATCGACGCCTCGAAAGCCTGGCTTGAAAGAAGTGTGCAAGTCCTCCGGTTATACCGATACAGGGGCGTCGCCAAGCGGTAAGGCAGCAGGTTTTGATCCTGCCATGCGTTGGTTCGAATCCAGCCGCCCCTGCCATAACCCTTCCCAGGGTCCTCGGTAGAACAGGTCTTGCAACGGTAGTTAAACGATATAGGGGCGTCGCCAAGCGGTAAGGCAGCAGGTTTTGATCCTGCCATGCGTTGGTTCGAATCCAGCCGCCCCTGCCATACACGAAGAAGCTGTTCAAAAGCCTCGGCGTTTGAACAGCTTTTTAATTCATCAGGTCCACCCTCAGCCGGCAGGTACTGCGCGTGTCCAAGATGATGGTCTTCACGGGGAACGCCAACCCCGATCTGGCGCGTCGCGTCGTACGTCAACTGCATATCCCCCTCGGTGATGCCTCTGTAGGCAAGTTCTCCGACGGCGAAATCAGCGCGGAAATCAACGAAAATGTCCGCGGTAAGGACGTCTTCCTGATCCAGCCCACGTGCGCGCCCACCAACGACAACCTGATGGAGCTGGTGGTGATGGCTGACGCCTTCCGCCGCTCCTCGGCGTCCCGTATCACCGCTGTGATCCCCTACTTCGGCTATGCCCGCCAGGACCGCCGCCCGCGTTCCGCTCGCGTGGCGATCAGCGCCAAGGTCGTGGCCGACATGCTCACCGTGGTCGGCATCGACCGCGTGCTGACCGTCGACCTGCATGCCGACCAGATCCAGGGTTTCTTCGATATCCCCGTGGACAACATCTACGGCTCCCCCGTCCTGGTGGATGACATCGAAGACCAGCGTTTCGACAACCTCATGATCGTCTCCCCGGACATCGGTGGCGTGGTACGTGCCCGTGCCGTCGCCAAGTCCCTGGGTGTCGATCTGGCGATCATCGACAAGCGTCGCCCCAAGGCCAACCAGTCCGAAGTCATGCACATCATCGGTGATGTGGACGGCCGGACCTGCGTCCTGGTCGACGACATGGTCGACACCGCCGGCACCCTCGGCCACGCCGCCAAGGCCCTGAAGGACCACGGCGCTGCCAAGGTCTACGCCTACTGCACCCACCCGGTGCTGTCCGGTCGTGCCATCGAGAACATTGAAAACTCCGTGCTGGACGAGCTGGTGGTGACCAACACCATCCCGCTGTCTGCCGCGGCACAGGCCTGCTCCCGTATCCGTCAACTGGATATCGCGCCGGTCGTGGCTGAAGCGGTCCGCCGCATCAGCAATGAGGAATCGATCAGCGCGATGTTCCGCTAAGGAACGCGCCTGACGAAAACGCCCCGCTCCGGCGGGGCTTTTTTGCCTAACCGCCCAAGATGCTGGTCGCAAGCACTCGGGGCGGTTTGGCTATTTTGGAGAACTGCAATGACTGAATTCGCCCTGAACGCTTCCGTACGTTCCGACCTGGGGAAAGGTGCGAGCCGCCGCCTGCGTCGTAACGAAGCCCAAGTTCCCGCCGTTGTCTACGGTGGCGACAAGGCTCCGCAATCCATCGGTCTGCTGGCCAAAGAACTGGCCAAGCTGCTGGAAAACGAGGCTGCCTTCAGCCACGTGATCGCCCTGAACGTCGCCGGTGCCACCGAGACCGTTCTGATCAAGGCCCTGCAGCGTCACCCGTCCAAAGGCTTCGTCGTACACGCTGACTTCCAGCGCGTCGTTGCCGGCCAGAAGCTGACCGCTCACGTACCGCTGCACTTCCTGAACGAAGCCACCGCTGTTGGCGTGAAGACTGGTGGTGGCGAGATCTCCCACACCATCTCCGAAGTCGAAGTTTCCTGCCTGCCGAAAGACCTGCCGGAATTCATCGAAGTCGACCTGGCCAAGGTCGAAGTGGGTCAGACCGTTCACCTGTCCGACCTCAAGCTGCCGAAAGGCGTCGAGCTGGTGGCCCTGGCCCACGGCAACGACCTGGCAGTTGCCAACATCCACGCTGCTCGCGTAGCGAAGGAAGAAGGCTCCGCCGAGTAATTCGCGCAGCCTGAAAAGGAAGGGCCCCTGTCGTGACCGCCGTACAACTGATCGTCGGCCTGGGAAATCCAGGCCCCGAATACGACCAGACCCGGCATAACGCAGGGGCCCTTTTCGTTGAGCGCGTGGCAGACAGCCAGCGCGTCAACCTGTCTCTCGACAAGAAATATTTCGGCCTCGTTGGCAAATTCAGCCACCAGGGCCGCGACGTTCGTCTGCTCATCCCCACCACCTACATGAACCGCAGCGGCCAGTCCGTGGCGGCGCTCGCCGGTTTCTTCCGCATCCCGGTCGACGCGATCCTGGTGGCCCACGACGAACTCGACATGCCCCCCGGCGTCGCCAAGCTCAAGCAGGGCGGAGGCCATGGCGGGCACAACGGGTTGCGCGACATCATCGCCCAGCTCGGCAACCAGAACGGCTTCCATCGCCTGCGCCTCGGCATCGGCCATCCCGGGCACGCCAGCCTGGTATCCGGCTACGTCCTCGGCCGCGCACCGCGCAGCGAGCAGGAACTGCTCGACACCAGCATCGACTTCGCCCTCGGCGTGCTGCCCGACATCCTCGCGGGGGACTTCACCCGCGCGATGCAGAAACTGCACAGCCAGAAGGCCTGATCCACACCTCTTATATCGCCCCATTGGCGCGAGGGACATAGCATGGGATTCAATTGCGGCATCGTCGGCCTGCCCAACGTCGGCAAGTCCACCCTGTTCAACGCCCTGACCAAATCCGGCATCGCGGCGGAAAACTTCCCCTTCTGCACCATCGAGCCGAACAGCGGCATCGTTCCCATGCCCGACGCACGCCTGGAAGCCCTGGCCGAGATCGTCAAGCCGGAGCGGGTCCTGCCCACCACCATGGAGTTCGTCGACATCGCCGGCCTGGTCGCCGGTGCCTCCAAGGGTGAAGGCCTGGGCAACAAGTTCCTCGCCAACATCCGCGAGACCGACGCCATCGCCCACGTCGTGCGCTGCTTCGAGGACGACAACGTCATCCACGTCTCCAACAGCGTCGACCCCAAGCGCGACATCGAGATCATCGACCTCGAACTGATCTTTGCCGACCTCGACAGCTGCGAGAAGCAACTGCAGAAAGTGGTCCGCAACGCCAAGGGCGGCGACAAGGACGCCATCGCCCAGAAGGCCCTGCTGGAACAGCTGATCGCCCACTTCACCGAAGGCAAGCCCGCGCGCAGCCTGATGAAGAACATGGACGACGAGCAGAAGCGCGTGATCCGCGGCTTCCACCTGCTCACCAGCAAGCCGGTGATGTACATCGCCAACGTCGCCGAGGACGGCTTCGAGAACAACCCGCACCTGGACGTGGTCAAGGCCATCGCCGCCGAAGAAGGCGCCGTGGTCGTACCGGTGTGCAACAAGATCGAAGCCGAAATCGCCGAGCTGGACGACGACGAAGAGAAACTGATGTTCCTCGAGTCCATGGGCATGGAAGAGCCGGGCCTGAACCGCGTGATCCGCGCCGGCTACAACCTGCTCAACCTGCAGACCTACTTCACCGCTGGCGTGAAGGAAGTCCGCGCCTGGACCGTGCGCATCGGCGCCACCGCCCCGCAGGCGGCTGCCGTCATCCACACCGACTTCGAGAAAGGCTTCATCCGCGCCGAAGTGGTCGCCTATGACGACTTCATCCAATACAAGGGTGAAGCCGGCGCCAAGGAAGCCGGCAAATGGCGCCTGGAAGGCAAGGAATACATCGTCAAGGACGGCGACGTGATGCACTTCCGCTTCAACGTCTAAGCCCTCCCCGCTTTACCCGAAGCCCCCTGCGGACCTGCTCCGCCGGGGGCTTCGTGCTTCAGGCCGCCTCACCCCGCTGCTCGAACACCTCCCGCGCCACCGCCAGGCCGTTCAGCGCGGCCGGGAAGCCGGCGTAGACGGCCATCTGCATGATCGTCTCGACGATCTCCGTGCGGCTGGCGCCGACGTTCAGCGCGCCGTGCACGTGGACCTTCAGTTGCGGGGCGGCGTTGCCCAGGGCGGTCAGTGCCGCCACCACGGCGATCTCCCGGCTCTTCAGGTCCAGCCCCGGGCGGGAATAGATGTCGCCGAAGGGGAACTCCACCAGGTAGCGCGCAAAGTCCGGGGCGATGCCCGCCAGGCTCTCCACCACCCGCTCACCGGCCTCGCCGTCGATCTCCTTCAGTTTCGCCAGCCCACGCTGGTAGCGGCTCTCGTCATTCATCTGCGTTGCCCTTCTCGGTTGATGGCTCCAGCCCCAGGGCCTGCTCGCACGCGCGGTAATGCTCGATCTTCGCGTGCAGCGCATCGGCGGCCTGGCGCATCGCCTCGATCTCGGCCAGGACCTCCGCAAGGTGGCCCTCCAGCATCTGGCGACGCGCCGGCACCGTCGGGTCCCCGGCGCTCCTCAGCGCTGCGAACGCCTGCATCTTGCCGATGGGCATGCGGGTCGTGCGCAAACGCAGCAGGAACTCGATCCAGGCCATGTCCGAAGCCGCGTAGCGCCGCTGCCCACCCGGCGCCCGGCCCACCGGGGCGATGAGCCCGATGCGCTCGTAATAACGCAGGGTGTGAGCCGTGAGCCCGGTGCGCCGGGCGACTTCGTCGATGCTGAGATGAGGTTCCATGGGGCGATCCTAGAAGTTCGAGCGCGCTCTAAGTCAACCCTTTGCCGGCGACACGTCAAGCGCTGCCCTCAGCGCCTTCGAAAACGCAGGGGCAGGCCCTGGCAATCCTCCCCGAAGCGTCCCAGGTGCCAGCCCAACTGGCCCGACACCAGCGTGGTGCGCACCGCGTGGCGGAAGGTGCGGCCCTGGAACGGCGTCCAGCCGCATTGCGCGTGGATCGGGTCCGCCTCCACCGGCCGGGGCTCGGCCAGGCGCTCCACCAGCACCAGGTCGGCCCAGTAGCCCTCGCGCAGGTAGCCTCGCCGCTCGATGGCGAAGCGCTCCGCCACCGCGTGGCTGGTCTTGTGCACCAGCAGCGTCAGCGGCAGCAGCCCGTCGGCCACCAACTCCAGCAGCGCCGGCAGGCTGTGCTGCACCAGCGGCAACCCGGCCGGCGCCTGGGCGTAGGGCCGGGCCTTCTCCTCCCGGGTGTGGGGCGCGTGGTCGCTGCCGATCACGTCCAGCCGCCCGTCCAGCAACGCCCGGCGCAGGGCATCGCGGTCGGAGGGCGCCTTGATCGCCGGGTTGCACTTGATCAGGTGGCCCAGGCGCGGGTAGTCACGGTCATCGAACAACAGGTGGTGCACGCACACCTCGGCGGTGATGCGCTTGCCCGGCAGCGGCCCGGGGATGAACAGCTCCAGCTCCCGCGCGGTGGTGATGTGCAGCACATGCAGGTCGGTGCCGAAGCGACGGGCCAGCGCCACCGCCCGGCTGGAGGAGCGGTAGCAGGCCTCCGCATCGCGGATCAGCGGGTGCGCGTCGGGCGGGATGGCATCGCCGTAGCCGGCCGCCCACTGCGCCTCGCGCTCGCGGATGCGCGGCGTGTCTTCGCAGTGGGCCAGCAGCAGCGTCGGGCACTCGCGGAACAACCGCTCCAGGGACGCTTCATCGTCCACCAGCAGGTTGCCGGTGGAGGCGCCCATGAACACCTTCACCCCCGCCACCCGCTCCGGATCGAGCCGGGCCACGGTGTCGAGGTTGTCCCGGCTCACGCCGAAGTGAAAGCCGTAGTTCACCGAAGAACAGGCCGCCGCGCGGCGCTCCTTCGCCGCCAGCGCCTCCAGGTCCAGGGTCGGCGGCTGGGTGTTGGGCATGTCCATCACGCTGGTCACGCCCCCGGCCAGCGCCGCGCGGGACTCGCTGAGGAAGGTGCCCTTGTGGGGCGCGCCGGGGTCACGGAAGTGCACCTGGTCATCGATCATCCCCGGTAGCAGGTACTGGCCGTTGGCGTCGATCACCCGCACATCCGGCCGGGCGCTGATGCTGCGGTCGATACGCTCGATACGGCCGTTGTGCACCAGCAGGTCGGCCTCCCACTCGCAGCCTTCATTGACCAGGCGGGCATTGCGGATCAGCAGGTTATGCATGGCTGGAACTCGTTCTGCAGGGCCTGGTAACCGGGCCCCAGGTCGATGGGGACAAGGGCCACCTGTTCGGACGGGTGGGCCGGCGCGCCAGGCTCGGGCGCCGCGCACGTCACCCGCAGCCCCGCGCCGGAAAGCTGGTTGTAGAAGCACGAACGACGCCCGGTGTGGCAGGCCGGGCCGGCCTGGTCCACCTGCAGCAGCAGTGCATCGCCGTCGCAATCCAGATGGGCGCTGACCAGGTGCTGCACATGCCCGGAGGTGTCCCCCTTGCGCCACAGGCAGCGGCGCGAGCGCGACCAGTAGCACGCCCGCCCCTCCTCCAGCGTGGCCCGCAGGGACTCGGGGTTCATCCACGCCAGCATCAGCACCTCGCCGCTGTCGTACTGCTGCGCCACGGCGGGGATCAGCCCATCGGCGCTCCAGGGAATGGCCGCCATCACCGCCTCCAGATCCCGCCCGGTGCCGGCCGGGCTCCGCTCCAGTTGCAGCCAGAAGCTCATGGCGCCAGCGCCTGCAGCAGCCGCTCGACGTTCTGCCGGTACATGCCCAGGTAGGTGCTGGCCGGGCCCTCGGCCGCCAGCGCATCGGAATACAGCGTGCCGCCCACCCGCGCGCCAGCCTCCTCGGCGATCTGCTTCACCAGCCGCGCATCGCGGATGTTCTCCACGAAGATGGCGCGCACACCCTCCGCCCGCAGTTGGCGGATCAACCCCGCCACCTCGGCGGCGGAAGGCTCGGCCGCATCGCTCACGCCCTGGGCCGCGAGGAACTGCAGGCGCCACTCCTGGGCGAAGTAACCGAAGGCATCGTGGCTGGTCAGCACCCGGCGCCGCTCCGGCGGCAACGCCATCAGGCGCGGGGCGATGCTCTGCCGCAGCGCCCCCAGGCGGCCCAGCCAGGAGTCCCGCCGCGCCTCGAAGGCTGCCGCCCGGGCCGGCACCAGCTGCACCAGCGCCTGGGTGATGTTGCGCGCGTAGATCTCCGCATTGCCCAGGCTCTGCCAGGCGTGGGGGTCCACCAGGCGCTGGTCGTCCTCCAGCACCGTCATCGGCACCACGCCCTTGCTCGCGTCGATGCGCGTACCGCGCGCCTCGCCGTTGGCCAGCAGGCGCTCCAGCCAGGGCTCGAAGCCCAGCCCGTTGGCGATCACCAGATCCGCCTCCAGCACCGCGCGCACCTGGGCCGGAGCGGGCTCGAAGACGTGGGCATCGGCATCCGCCCCCACCAGGTTGGTGAGCTGGATGTCGTCCCCGCCGATCTCGCGGGTGATGTCCGCCAGGATGCTGAAGGTGGTCACCACCCTCGCCTTCTCCGCAGCGGACAGTGAAACGGGCAGGCACAGCAACAGCACAACGCACAGGCGCATGAACATGCGGGGGCTCCTCAACAGGGCACGGGAAGGGGCGCGCGTCGCAGCAAGCCGTGGACCGGCCCGACGAACACCGAAATCAGGTAAGCCAGCCCCGCCAGCAACACGATGCAGGGGCCGCTGGGCAGGTTGGCGTGGAACGACAGCAACAGCCCCAGCCACACGCAGCTCGCGCCGATGCCCGCCGCCGTCAGCAGCAGCACCGGCAGGCGCCGGCTCCAGAAGCGCGCCGCAGCGGCCGGCAGCATCATCAGCCCCACCACCATCAGCGCACCGATGGCGTGGAAGCCGGTCACCAGGTTGAGCACCACCAGCGCCAGGAACAGCGCATAGGCCGGCGCCCCGAAGCGGCTCACCCCGCGCAGGAACACCGGATCGAAGCTGTCCCACAGCAGCGGGCGGTAGATCAGCGCCAACAGCGCCAGGCTCGTGCCGGCCACCGTCAGCATGCTGCGCAGCGTCTCGCCGTCCACCGCCAGGGCCGAGCCGAACAGCAGGTGCAGCAGGTCGATCCGGCGCCCGGCCAGCCCCAGCAACAGCACACCGCCCGCCAGGGAAATGGGGTAGATGGCCGCCAGGCTCGCATCCTCCCGCAGGCCGGTGCGGCGAGTGATCCATGCCGCCAGCCCGGCCATGCCCAGCCCCGCCACCAGCCCGCCGAAGGTCAGCGCCGGCAGGCTCAGGCCGAAGAACCAGAACGCCAGCGCCGCACCGGGCAACACCCCATGGGAAATGGCATCGCCGATCAGGCTCATGCGCCGCAGCATCAGGAACACCCCGAGCGGCCCCGCGCTGCACGCCAGCGCCACCCCGCCCAGCAGCGCCCGCTGCAAGAAGGCGAACTCCGCAAAGGGTTGCCA
Source organism: Pseudomonas sp. FeS53a (assembly GCF_000931385.1). Taxonomy (NCBI): domain Bacteria; kingdom Pseudomonadati; phylum Pseudomonadota; class Gammaproteobacteria; order Pseudomonadales; family Pseudomonadaceae; genus Pseudomonas; species Pseudomonas sp. FeS53a. The sequence goes on along the minus strand of NZ_JYFT01000032.1, from coordinate 5,437 downwards.
GAGCGCTGCGAACATCAGGCCACCTGCTGGCGGGTCGGCGCCGGCAGCAGCACGCGGCTGGCGCCGTGACGGCAGCCGTCGGCGCGGATCAACAGGCAGCGCGGCAGGCGCTCGCGCACCGCCTCCAGGTCATGGCAGACCACCAGTTGCGTGCGCCCCTCCCGCTGCCAGCGGGCGATGCGCTGCCAGAGAATCGCCTGGCCCTCCGCGTCCAGCGCCGCGTCGGGTTCGTCCAGCAACAGCAGCGGCGCGTCCATCAGCTCCAGCCGCGCCAGCAAGGCCCGCTGCAACTCCCCGCCGGAAAGCGCCAGCAGCGGCTGGTCGGCCAGCGCCTCCAACTGCCAATCCGCCAGGGCCGCCTCGCAGCGCCGACGCCGCTCCACCCGGCTCAAGCGGCTGCGCCACAGCCCCGCCATCGCCAGCTCCCCCAGGCTGAGAGGGAACTGCCGGTCCAGCGCCTGTTGCTGCTGCAGAAAGCCCACCGCCCCCAGGCCCGCCGCCCCGACGCTCACCCGTCCGGCCAAAGGGCGCTGCAAACCGGCGATCACCCGCAGCAGGCTGCTCTTGCCGCACCCGTTGCGCCCCACCACCGCCGTAAGGCTGCCGGCCGGCAACGCCAGGGAAAGCGGCGGCGCCAACGGCCGCGCAGGCGGCCCCCATTGCAAGGCATCGAACTGAAGCATCGTCAGGTCCAGGGCGTGGGAGAAAGGGCTGTAGGAAAACGCAAATGTTATAAAGTAACAAATCACGCTTCACAACCCATTTCCCCGCGCACGCCCCCTCCCCTTTTCCAACCCGAACGCCAACCGGCACCCACCGCTAAGCGGTTGATCGCCCTTCGAAAAATTCTGAAAAGTGGGGTTGACAGAGGCAGGAAGCGAGAGAATAATGCGCGCCACGTTGGCTACGTAGCTCAGCTGGTTAGAGCATAGCATTCATAATGCTGGGGTCCGGGGTTCAAGTCCCTGCGTAGCCACCATACAAAACAAAGGGTTAGCTTCGGCTAACCCTTTGTGCTTTCTGGGGTGTTCATTTCTTGGCGCTCCCCTGCCCGCCTCCCTGCATCACGCCCTCCCCCTGATTGCTCTCACCGCAGCGACCCTCATGCTGCGCCGCCCTTCCCTGGCTCCCCGCTCTGGCACGCGCCTCCGTCAACAGCACCGCTTGTTGGATCCCGCGACCACAGCGCCCGAATCGTGCGGATGGTGGAAAGGAAGACCTCGCTGGGAAAACGCTCACGGCAATGACCATCGATGGTCATGAAGAACGCTTCCTCATACACGCCCGCCATGGGCAGGACCACGCCGACGATGTGCTTGCAGCACCAGATCGGCGCCTCGCTGTCGTCCCACACAAGCTCGACGAGCACCGTCTTGCCGATGTAGCCGATAGCCGTGTTCGCATCGAATTCCAAAGCGCCACGCTTGCCAGTGGTAGCCGCTTTGAAGGGTGAATCCAGGTGCCGTCTCATTGCCTATCCCTGCCTCTGAAATGCCCATAAACTGTGACTCAATCACGCTCACGAATGACGAAATATTCGTCATTTGAGCCAACTATACACGACGAAATATTCGACACAACGAAATATTCGTCAATTTTATAGATGGTTTTTGAATATGGAAGATCGGCTCAGGGAGGTTGTAAGGCATATAGGCCCTTCAACCTTGGCGAAAAATACGACCATCAGTGATCGACGCCGGTGGCAAACCGTGGCGACTGACTTCAGAACGAAAACCCGGGTCGAAGACCTGGCAGCGCTGCTGGCCATCTACCCCGAGTACGAGCTCTACATCATCCACGGTGAGACCGACCTGGCCCGGGGGCAGATCAGCCCGGGCGTTACCGAAGCAGATGTGGAGTTGGCGGGGGACGGAGCGGGGAGTAGGTAAGGGTGGTAGTGGGGTGGCGGGGGTTTAGGCGAGCGGGATGACCTCAGGGATGGACAAGCAATGAGCAACATCATCGCCATGGCAAGACTCATGCAAACTGAAGCGGCCAGAAACCCTAGCAAAGCCTATCCGAAAACAGAACACTTCCTACCACTCTAACAAGAAGGAGTTCATAGAGATGTAAGGGAGGCTTCGCTATATGAACATATAAAAACCCTATCACCCCCAAATAAGTAACGCGCCCTGCATGAAATTTAAAACTCTATCGTAAGACAACCCTTTATAAACCAAAGCACGCCCCTATAAAATCTCTTCTAATCGGTTATACAGCCTGCCTTCAAATTCAGCATAAACACCCGACCGCAAGATATTATTTATAACAGGATCTTCTCTCCCCAAAAATAATTCGACCGATAAGGCAAACGCATCGATATCAACTTTCTCATGCAAAGTAATAGCCTTTAAAAGGCTAACAAGAGAGCGAGAAATAGATATTACCTTCTTATCAGCCCCAGCTAGAAACGAATTTCTTATTTTCATAGCCAATGAATAAGAAAAGCTTTGAACATGAGAATAATTTATATCCTCAACAGAAAATATTTCATATACATCATTTATGGCCAATTGAACCTCAGGAAGCTCAACCCCTAAAGACTCAAGAGATTTTTGACACCTATTAATTCGCTGATAAATGTGTACACCGTAGGCGTTACTTGGTTTCCCTCGCATTCTTGCTGCATGCTCAGAGTGTTCTAGCGCCCAAAAGGCATTATAAGAAAGCTCAAACAAAGCAAAGGCACTGTAATTTCCGCAGGCCTCTGAAAGTGCAGTTCTGACCCAGCTTTCATGTTGCCGCTTAATCTCTAACACCCTAGGAGCTGTATAATACAAAAATTGATCATCTATGCACTTATGATGGATTTTGCATAATAAAATTAAATTTTCCGCTCTATCTCTTTCCTCAAAAGTCATGCATGACTGCCCTCTAGGGCCATCAGGGCTGCGCGCGACAATATGACATAAATCACCTACAAGAGACTCATCATCTGTCGGAGTTGCCTCAACAACAAGCTCACGCCTGCAAGTTGGAAACGAGCAGCGACTAGCGGCCGCGCCCCATATCTGCTTTGATGCCTTTAAGCTTATAGCCAATACTTTACCACCCAATTAAATTATAAAAATAAATACAACCTCCAATGACACCCACTTAAATCTATTCGCCTGTATGCAATTCTGAAGAGGCTGAATTTATAGCAAGAGGATCAAATGAGCCAACTGGTATATTTGCCCTCTTGAATTTTTCAATAAATTTTTTACGAGACCTCTGAAACCACTCTTCAGGAGCCCAAGGGTGACGCTGAATAAATATTTCCCCCATTGCAGCAAGCAGAACTGATTCAAAGCGGCTTAATTGACCTTGCCTAGCACCTTCTGCAATTCTGGAGAGCTTATCGTCATCGTATTGATTGATCGCATCATCGATCTGTTCAAGGGAGGTAAAGCCGAGCCGAAGAAGGAGCCTAGCCATCCAATCATAAGAAAACTCTGACATCCTACCATCAGATCCAAGCGTCTTATCTAGGTAAGTTTTAAGGGAGTTCGGTGTAATCTCAATAAAAGAAAAATTTCCGCTACTTATTTGAGTTTCTGCAGTTCTTGTTAAATCACGATCCGCATCTTGTATAGCCTGAAACTCCCTATCTGCAATTTCGAGCAGCCCCGCAAGAGACATAAAGCGTCGCTTAATATCGCGTGGAATTGTCGCAGATGACTTATACTGAATATCATGCTCAATCTCCGCCCATGCGTGCTGCAAAATTGTTCTAACCTGAACCTCGACAACTTTATTCTCAAATCTTTTATACTCAGGTAATTTTGTTCTATTATCATCTAAAGCCACAAGATAATGAACACTCTGGTAACCCAAGCGCTCCTCCTCAAGAAGACTTTCACCTTTATCAAGATGCTCTTTAACGGAAAACTCCTCCCGAAGCATCTTATCTATTTCCAATACAGTACGAGGAAAAAAAGCAATAATACGAATAGCAGCCTTATCCGTGATTTGATTAAGTGGATCGGCATACATAGGTCGATTGGGATCGATCTTTGAGGGTTTAGATGCTTTTCTACCGAAACTAGTAGGGTCTTTTGCACGCGCTTCAATAGAGTGTGGCTGAATACCACGTCGCTTCAGCGCCTCATCAGAAATACGTTTGGCAACTGCTGCGAGATCGGAGAAAAAGCTTAATTCTCGCAAATACTCAGATACGGCAACTTGCTCATGCCTAGAAAAGTCAAATTTCTCTTGCATCACTGTTTCTTCTGAGTTCATTGGCTTAGTCTCAATTTTTGGTTCCACAGAGCGCCCGCAGCGAAAAAACAATTAAGCGACTCTCCGGGCAGCTAATGGACGCACGCTGACGCAAACTGCAACATAGACTTTACGGGCGAGCGAGTCTTACTTGATATCGCATTCGAGGGAACTGATAGCGCTCGCAACTACTGACTGGCCTGCTTACAGTAGCTGCGCCAGACGGCAGACTAGATGATGAATTGATTTTGCCTTTATCATTAAGCTTTTGGCCGAAACGGAAATCCCAATTTTCATCTATCCACTTGATTTCCGCAGAGCAGATCAATGGCAGGGGATCGGTCAAGGCAAGAATGAGCCGAATCATGCGGTAGCTTCCGTGCATGGGGGAGGAACTGGTTAGTCCGAAAGCGCAACGGTTTAGGTAAATAGAGAACCGCTAGCAGCCAAAAAAACCACGCGACGGATACTAGCCAATAGCCGTCATGCACGAAAGCCCTACTTTTTACAGGCCTCCAGCTACTGACAAGTAACGTGTCGTTTTCTCATCCAGCTTCAACCGCCTTCATTGTACGGTCGATACTCCTCTTCATTTCCGTTCAGATGGAGCCTCAAAAGCCATCGCGCCCCGAACCACAGCTCGATAAATTCCATCCTGTGTCTGGCTGGTAGGCCAGCATGATGGGCGCCCGAGGCTAATGGCCAGGCGCCTCAGAAGGGCAAAGAACAATTGCAAAGGAAGCAGTTAAAAAAAGGTGATGCTGGCACTCGCACTCTTGGCAACGACCGCTCATGCCGAGGACTTCGACATGAAGTCGTACGTGGACAGTGCGTACCAGAAAGGTGATTCCGTCCCCTTCAAATGCGTAGAGGCTGATGGCTCTTTCGACTCCTTACATCTCTACGACGAAGAGGAGATGCTTTGGACCAGATACGTGGGGGGTGACCCGGTAGCAAGGCAGTTCGTAAAGCCCAGAATCTCGAAAGACAAGGTCGTGATTCCGCTCGAAAGCGCTTATGAAGGTGCCTCCGAGCGGGTGTTCACCTTTGTAGCCAAGGAAGGGAACAAGGTGACCTGGAACCACGGGAAGCCGTGCACAGTGAGCCTGTAGCCCGGTCTGCCTCGGGCTGGGTGGCCCACGCCCTTATCCACACCTCCCGCATATACAACTCCTCCGGCAGCACATAGCCCCAGCGTCCCCGGATATCGGTGCGGGGCGCGCGGGGGCGCTGGGGC
>NZ_JYFT01000020.1:0-32757 GCF_000931385.1 Pseudomonas sp. FeS53a | reverse complement strand
TGGATTCTCCTCTCGATCCGTTCAGACGCGATCATCACTGCACCCGGCCCAACCTTGTGAATGCGAGCTCAAGGCTCTGGATACCGTTCGGGCTGTTCGAGTGAGTGTGGAGGGGCGGAGCACTATCTACGTTGCAGGCTCGCGGCCTAAGGGTGGGCACGGCTTCCTATCCCTCCCCCGATGATCAGTCGGGGACTATGCCCCTGGGGTGGGGCAGTAGTCGAGATACAAGGGTGGGCTTCAGCCCACGCTGAGCAGCGCTGGTGGGCTGAAGCGGAACGCCGCCCGGCCTACCCTACATGGCCGCCACGTACGGGGCGGCTCTATGCGCTGCGGGGCTGGCCCGGTTATCACCGGGCGGTGGGGGTCACCCGCCAGACCGTGTTGCCGACGTCGTCGGTGACCAGCAGGGCGCCCTGGGCGTCCAGGCGCACGTCCACGGGGCGGCCCTGGGCGTTGCCGTGGGCGTCGAGGAAGCCGGTCAGCACGTCCACCGGCTGGCCATTGGGCTTGCCGTCCTTGAAGGGCACGAAGATCACCTTGTAGCCGCTGTGGGGCTTGCGGTTCCAGGAGCCGTGCTGGGCGACGAACAGGCCGTTCTGGAAATCCGGCAGGGCGCTGCCGCGGCCGAAGGCGATGCCGAGGGAGGCGGTGTGCGGGCCCAGGGCGTAGTCCGGCACCAGGGCGCTGGCGACCTTCTCCGGGTTGGCCGGTTGCACGCGCTCGTCGACGTGCTGGCCGTAGTAGCTCCAGGGCCAGCCGTAGAAGCCGCCGTCCTTCACCGAGGTGATGTAGTCGGGCACCAGGTCGCTGCCGATCTCGTCACGCTCGTTCACTGCCGTCCACAGCGCGCCGCTGTCCGGCTCCCAGGCCAGGCCGTTGGGGTTGCGCAGGCCGCCAGCGAACAGGCGCTTGGTGCCGCTGGCGCGGTCCACTTCCCAGATCGCGGCGCGGCCTTGCTCCATCTCCAGGCCGTTCTCGCCGACGTTGCTGTTGGAGCCGACGGTGATATAGAGCCGGGTGCCGTCGCGGCTGGCGATGACGTTCTTGGTCCAGTGGTGGTTGATGCCCGCCGGCAGGTCGGTGACCTGCTGCGGCGTGGCGTCGATGCGGGTCTGGCCGGGCTGGTAGGGCACCTTCACCAGGGCGTCGGCGTTGGCGACATACAGGGTGTCGCCCACCAGGGCCATGCCGAAGGGCGAATGCAGGTTTTCCAGGAAGGGCGTCTTCAGGTCGGCCACGCCGTCGTCGTCGGTGTCCCGCAGCAGGGTGATGCGGTCGGCGCTGGGGGTGCGGGCGCCAGCCTTCTCCATCACCTTGCCGGCGATCCAGCCCTTGAGGCTGAAGCCGCCGTCACTGGCCGGGGCGTTGCTCTCGGCCACCAGCACGTCGCCGTTGGGCAGCAGGTACAGCCAGCGTGGGTGGTCCAGGCCCTCGGCGAAGGCCTTCACCTCGGTGCCTTGGGTGGCCTGGGGACGGCCGCCTGCGGGCCAGCCGGTGGCGGGGGCGATGTTCACCGTGGGGATCAGGGTCTTGTTCGGCGGGGGCAACTGCGGGGTGGGGCCGGTGCCGTCGGCCACCTGCAGGGCGGCACGCTCGCCGCAGGCGGCACAGAGGACGGCGAGGCTGAGGGGCAGCAGGTGCAGCGCTTTCATGGGGTTCTCCTTGAGCGGGCCCGGTTGGGCTTCCTGTCGGGATGAGTGGCTGTCGCCAGGGGTTGGACCGGCATGATGGCCATTCATCCAATTGTCATATTCGGGTCATAGAGTGTTCACACGGCCTTCCGATACTGGCCCCCGACTCATCCAACCCTATCCTCTGCTAGGAGCAAGGCATGAAACTGAAGCGTTTGATGGCGGCCCTGACCTTCGTCGCCGCCGGCGTTGCCACCGCCAGCGCGGTTGCCGCCGTCGACCCGTCCATCCCGTCCTACACCAAGACCACCGGTGTGTCGGGCAACCTCTCCAGCGTCGGTTCGGACACCCTGGCCAACCTGATGACCCTGTGGGCCGAAGCGTACAAGCGCGAATACCCCAACGTGAACATCCAGATCCAGGCTGCCGGTTCCTCCACCGCGCCGCCGGCCCTGACCGAGGGCACCGCCAACCTCGGCCCGATGAGCCGCAAGATGAAGGACGTCGAGCTGCAGGCCTTCGAGCAGAAGTACGGCTACAAGCCCACCGCCGTCCCGGTGGCCGTCGACGCCCTGGCGATCTTCGTGCACAAGGACAACCCCATCAAAGGCCTGACCATGCAGCAGGTCGACGCCATCTTCTCCGCCAACCGCCTGTGCGGTGGCAAGAGCAACATCAAGACCTGGGGTGAGCTGGGCGTGACCGGCGACCTGGCCGACAAGCCGATCCAGCTGTTCGGCCGCAACTCGGTATCCGGCACCTACGGCTACTTCAAGGAAGAAGCCCTGTGCAAAGGCGACTTCAAGGCCAACGTCAACGAGCAGCCGGGCTCCGCCTCCGTGGTGCAGTCCATCAGCCAGTCCCTGAACGGCATCGGCTACTCCGGCATCGGCTACAAGACGTCCAGCGTGAAGACCGTGGCCCTGGCCAAGAAGGAAGGCGGCGAGTTCGTTGAAGACAACGAGCAGAACGCCCTGAACGGCAGCTACCCGCTGTCCCGCTTCCTCTACGTCTACGTCAACAAGGCCCCGAACAAGCCTCTGGCCCCGCTGGAAGCCGAGTTCATCAAGCTGGTGCTGTCCCAGCAGGGTCAGCAGGTTGTGGTGAAAGACGGCTACATCCCGCTGCCGGCCAAAGTGGCCGAGAAAGCCATGAAGGATCTGGGCCTGTAATCCAGGGCAGATGAAGGGGCGGCTCCCCCCATCGGCCGCCCCGCAAGGATGCGACGGCGCCGGGTGATCCCCGGCGTGAAGGCCCGCCCCCGGCACCCTCCTGCCCCGGGCGGGCTTCGTTGCGTCATCACGCTGTCATCTTTCTGTCATACCAAGGCTTTAGGGTGTGCCCCATGAATGACCTGGCCAGTTCTCCCATGACCTCGACGAATCCCCCCGCGCGCATCGACTTCAATACGCCGGCGATGCAGCGCAAGCGGCGCATTCGCGCGCTGAAAGACAACCTGACCCGCTGGTACGTGCTGGTGGGCGGCCTCGCGGTCCTCGCGGCCATCACCCTGATCTTCTTCTACCTCGCCTACGTGGTGCTGCCCCTGTTCAAGGGCGCCGAGCTGACCGCGAAGAAGGTGCAGGCCCCGGCCTGGCTGCAACAGGAGACCGGCAAGCCGCTGCTGCTGACCCTGGAAGAGCAGAACCAGGTGGGCATGCGCGTTTCCGACAAGGGCGAGGTGGTGTTCTTCGCCACGAAGGACGGCGCCGAACTCCAGCGCGTCGCCCTGCCGCTGCCCGAAGGCGTCAGCGTCGCCTCCATCGGCCAGGACCAGCCCGGCCAGCCGCTGGTGGCCCTCGGCCTGTCCAACGGCCAGGTGCTGCTGTTCAAGCACAGCTACCAGGTGACCTACCCGGACAACAAGCGCGTGATCACCCCGCGCATCGACTACCCCTTCGGCGACAAGCCCATGGCGCTGAACCCCGAGGGCAAGCCGCTGGAGCACGTGGCCGTCAACCAGAACGACGAGACCCTGGTCCTGGCCGGCTCCACCGGCAACCAGCTCTACGTGCAGGAGCTGGTGAGCCAGGAGAACATGCTCACCGGCGAGACCACCGTCGAGCAGAACGCCATCGCCCTGCCGCAGATGGTCGAGCCGATCAAGGCCATCTACGTCGACCCGCGCCAGCAGTGGCTGTACGTGATCAACGGGCGTGCCCAGGCCGACGTCTTCAGCCTGCGTGAGCACGCCCTCAACGGCCGCTACAAGCTGTTCGAGGACGGCGACCGCGAAACCACCGCCAGCGCCCTGCTGCTGGGTGGTATCTCCCTCATGGTGGGCGACTCCAAGGGCAGCATCGGCCAGTGGTTCATGGTCCGTGGTGCCGACGGCGAAGCGCGCCTGACCCACATCCGCAGCTTCCAGCTGGGCAGCGCCCCGGTGGTGCAGATCGCCCCGGAAGAGCGCCGCAAGGGCTTCCTCGGCCTGGATGCCAGCGGCAAGCTCGGCGTCTTCCACAGCACCGCCGAACGCACCCTGCTGATCGAGCCGGTGACCGAAGGTGCCGGCATGCTGGCCCTGTCGCCCCGCGCCAACCGCGTGGTGGTGGAGGCCGATGGCAAGTTCCTGCCGTTCCGCCTGTCCAACCCGCACCCGGAAGTCTCCTGGAGCGCGCTGTGGGGCAAGGTCTGGTACGAGAGCTACGACGCGCCCAAGTACGTCTGGCAGTCCACCGCCGCCAACACCGACTTCGAGCCCAAGCTGAGCCTGGCGCCGCTGACCTTCGGCACCCTCAAGGCCGCCTTCTACGCCATGCTGCTGGCCGCTCCGCTGGCCATCGCCGCCGCCATCTACACCGCCTACTTCATGGCCCCCGGCATGCGCCGCAAGGTCAAGCCGGTGATCGAACTGATGGAAGCGCTGCCGACGGTGATCCTCGGCTTCTTCGCCGGCCTGTTCCTCGCGCCCTACGTCGAAGGCCACCTGCCGGGCATCTTCAGCCTGCTGCTGCTGACCCCCATCGGCATCCTGCTGGCCGGCTTCATCTGGAGCCGCATGCCGGAGTCGGTGCGCCTGCGCGTGCCGGACGGCTTCGAAGCCGCCATCCTGATCCCCGTCGTCCTGCTGGTGGGCTGGTTCGCCCTGGGCATGAGCCCGCTGCTGGAGACCTGGTTCTTCGGCGGTGACATGCGCCTGTGGATCAGCAACGACCTGGGCATCACCTACGACCAGCGCAACGCCCTGATCGTCGGCCTGGCCATGGGCTTCGCGGTGATCCCGAACATCTTCTCCATCGCCGAAGACGCCATCTTCAGCGTGCCCAAGAGCCTCACCTACGGCTCCCTGGCCCTGGGTGCCACGCCCTGGCAGACCCTGACCCGCGTGGTGATCCTCACCGCCAGCCCGGGCATCTTCTCCGCCCTGATGATCGGCCTCGGCCGTGCGGTGGGCGAGACCATGATCGTGCTGATGGCCACCGGCAACACCCCGGTGATGGAAGTGAACATCTTCGAAGGCATGCGCACCCTGGCGGCCAACGTCGCGGTGGAGATGCCGGAATCCGAAGTGGGCGGCTCGCACTACCGCGTGCTGTTCCTCGCCGCGCTGGTGCTGCTGATGTTTACCTTCGTGATGAACACCCTGGCCGAACTGATTCGCCAGCGCCTGCGCAAGAAGTACGCATCCCTGTAAGGCGGCCCGCGCCGCGATGGCCCCCTCCCGGCGGGAGGGGGTGTGGACAAACAAGCGCCTCCGGCCCCGGGCGGGAGGCACTGGAAGACTCACGAGTTGGAGACATCCGTGAAAAAGGTTTCCCTCAAGAACTGGTTCGAGAGCGGCGCGCCGGGCGTCTGGATGAGCGGTGGCGCCGTGGCCATCGCCGTCATCATGACCATCGGCCTGCTCTCGGTGATCGCCGTGCGCGGCCTCGGCCACTTCTGGCCGGCCGACCTGGTCGAAGCGCAGTACAGCATCCCCGGCCAGGCCCCCAAGGCGGTGATCGGCGAGGCCGTGCAGATCGAGGAGGTGCCCAGCGCGCGCCTCAAGAGCGCCGGCCTGCCGGTGCAGGACGACAGCCCCGAGTTCATGACCCGCGAGCTGCTCAAGGTGGGCAACCGCGAGGTCTACGGCGCGGACTTCACCTGGGTGGTGGGCGAGTGGCTGAAGGACCTGCAGAAGCCTGCTGACCTGATCGCCATGGAGCGCCGCGAGTGGGGCAACTTCTACGGCCGCCTGGTGAGCGTGAAGGAGAACGGCAAGGTGATCGCCGAAGGCGAGGCCGCCATGCCGGTGCTGCAGGAGCGCCTGAAGCGCGTCGACGACCTCTACGCCCAGCTCTACCGGCTGGAGAAGAAGGAGATCGGCGGCATCAACCACGGCCTCGAGCGCCTGCGCCTGGAAGGCCGCAAGCTGGAACTCAAGGGTGAGCTGGACGCCGTGGCCCAGGCTGACCTGGCCGCGCGCCGCGCCGAGCTGGACGCCCGCTACAAGACCCTCGAAGGCCAGCTGACCGAGCTGCACCAGGCCTTCAACCGCGACAGCGTGGTGGTGCGCGAAGCCGGTGGCCAGGAGCAGGAAATCACCCTGGGCAAGGTGGTGCACGCCTACCAGCCCAACGCCATGGGCGTGATGGACAAGCTGGGCTTCTACTTCAAGAAGCTCTGGGAATTCCTCGCCGACGACCCGCGTGAAGCCAACACCGAGGGCGGCATCTTCCCGGCCATCTTCGGCACCGTGATGATGACCCTCATCATGGCCGTGATCGTCACCCCCTTCGGTGTGGTGGCCGCCATCTACCTGCGCGAGTACGCCAAGCAGGGCGTGCTGACCCGCGTCATTCGCATCGCCGTGAACAACCTGGCCGGCGTCCCCGCCATCGTCTACGGCGTGTTCGGCCTGGGCTTCTTCGTCTACGTGGTGGGCGGCTCGCTGGACCGCATGTTCTTCCCCGAGGCCGCCCCGGCGCCGACCTTCGGCACCCCGGGCCTGCTCTGGGCCTCGCTGACCCTGGCGATCCTCGCCGTGCCGGTGGTGATCGTCGCCACCGAGGAAGGCCTGGCGCGCATCCCCCGGGCCGTGCGCGAAGGCTCCCTGGCCCTCGGTGCGACCAAGGCCGAGACCCTGTGGAAAATCGTCCTGCCCATGGCCAGCCCGGCCATGATGACCGGCCTGATCCTCGCCGTGGCCCGCGCCGCCGGCGAAGTGGCGCCGCTGATGCTGGTGGGCGTGGTGAAGCTGGCCCCGAGCCTGCCGGTGGACGGCAACTACCCGTACCTGCACCTGGACCAGAAGATCATGCACCTGGGCTTCCACATCTACGACGTCGGCTTCCAGAGCCCCAACGTCGAGGCCGCCCGCCCGCTGGTGTACGCCACCGCGCTGCTGCTGGTGCTGGTGATCGCCCTGCTGAACTTCTCGGCCGTGGCCATCCGCAACCACCTGCGCGAGAAGTACAAGGCGCTGGAAAACTGATCGAACGCCCGGCGGCCCCCAGGGCCGCCGCGCCTGAATACCTGAGCGCGTAGCCACCGGCTACGAACGGAGCGAGACCATGCAACACGAGACCCACAGCCACGGCGTCAACATCTCCGCCCTGGGCCGCGGCAAGCAGAGCCTGAACCTGGCCGACGAGACCGTCGCCCTGGAAGTGCCGGGCCTGAACCTGTTCTACGGCGAGAAGCAGGCCCTCTACGACGTGCGGATGAACATCCCCAAGCAGCGCGTGACCGCCTTCATCGGCCCGTCCGGCTGCGGCAAGTCGACCCTGCTGCGCTGCTTCAACCGCATGAACGACCTGGTGGACGGCTGCCGCGTGGACGGCGAGATCCGCCTGGACGGCAACAACATCTACCGCAAGGGCGAGGAAGTGGCCGAGCTGCGCCGTCGCGTCGGCATGGTGTTCCAGAAGCCCAACCCCTTCCCCAAGAGCATCTACGAGAACGTCGTCTACGGCCTGCGCATCCAGGGCATCAACAAGAAGCGCGTGCTCGACGAAGCCGTCGAGTGGGCCCTGAAGGGCGCCGCCCTGTGGGACGAGGTGAAGGACCGCCTGCACGAATCCGCCCTCGGCCTCTCCGGCGGCCAGCAGCAGCGCCTGGTCATCGCCCGCACCATCGCGGTCGAGCCTGAAGTGCTGCTGCTCGACGAGCCCTGCTCGGCCCTCGACCCGATCTCCACCCTCAAGGTGGAAGAGCTGATCTACGAGCTGAAGAGCAAGTACACCATCGTCATCGTCACCCACAACATGCAGCAGGCCGCGCGCGTCTCCGACTACACGGCGTTCATGTACATGGGCAAGCTGATCGAGTTCGGCGATACCGATACGCTGTTCACCAACCCGGCCAAGAAGCAGACCGAGGACTACATCACCGGCCGCTACGGCTAGTGGCCGGGGCGCCCCGCCTGCGCGGGCGCCCACGGGTGGACCCGGACAACACGAATGACCTGTAGCTGACGGCGTGGAGCCTGCAGCTTTCGCGGAGCGAACAATGATCGACAAAGACAGCCTTACCCACCACATCTCCCAGCAGTTCAACGCCGAGCTGGAAGAGGTGCGCAGCCACCTCCTGGCCATGGGCGGCCTGGTGGAGAAGCAGGTGAACGACGCCGTCACCGCGCTGATCGACGCCGACTCGGGCCTGGCCCAGCAGGTGCGCGAGATCGACGACCAGATCAACCAGATGGAGCGCAACATCGACGAGGAGTGCGTGCGCATCCTCGCCCGTCGCCAGCCGGCCGCCTCCGACCTGCGCCTGATCATCAGCATCTCCAAGTCGGTGATCGACCTGGAACGCATCGGCGACGAATCCTCGAAGATCGCCCGCCGCGCCATCCAGCTGTGCGAAGAGGGCGTCTCGCCCCGTGGCTACGTCGAGGTGCGCCACATCGGCGACCAGGTGCGCAAGATGGTCCAGGAGGCGCTGGACGCCTTCGCCCGCTTCGACGCAGACCTGGCCCTGTCGGTGGCCCAGTACGACAAGAACATCGACCGCGAGTACAAGACCGCCCTGCGCGAGCTGGTCACCTACATGATGGAAGACCCCCGCGCCATCAGCCGCGTGCTCAACGTCATCTGGGCCCTGCGCTCGCTGGAACGCATCGGTGACCACGCGCGCAACATCGCCGAACTGGTGATCTACCTGGTTCGCGGCACCGACGTGCGCCACATGGGCCTGGCCCGCATGCAGGAAGAGGTGAAGGGCTCGGCCAAGTCCGAGTAAGCTTCGCCTACGGACCGGTCGCCCTTTTCCCGCTGGACCCGTCGCGCCCCGGCTTGCCCGGGGCGCATTCTATTTGGCACAGCGCTATCGCCCGCAGCTATGCTTAGGTCCGGTCTGAGAGGAGTGGTTGATGAGCAAAGTTACTGTGCTGGTGGTGGACGACGCGTCCTTTATTCGTGACCTGGTGAAAAAGGGCCTGCGCGACCATTTCCCGGGTATCCAGATCGAAGAAGCGGTGAACGGCCGTAAGGCCCAGCAGATGCTCAGCCGCTCGTCGGTGGACCTGATCCTCTGCGACTGGGAGATGCCGGAGATGTCCGGCCTCGAGCTGCTCACCTGGTGCCGCGCCGAGGAAAGCCACAAGACCACGCCCTTCGTCATGGTCACCAGCCGTGGCGACAAGGAGAACGTGGTGCAGGCCATCCAGGCCGGCGTCTCCGACTACATCGGCAAGCCCTTCTCCAACGACCAGCTGGTGACCAAGGTCAAGAAGCAGCTGGCCCGCGCCGGCCGCCTCGAAGCCCTGGCCGCCTCCGCACCGCCCAAGATGCTCAGTACCGGCGGCTTCGCCAACGACTCCCTGGCCGCACTGACCGGCGGCAAGGGCGCCGACGTGGTCAAGCCCAGCAGCCCCGGCGCCAAGCCGGCGGTCCAGGCCGCCGCTGCCTTCGCCGCGCCGGCCAAGAGCGCCGCGCCCAAGGTGCCCGCCGGCCGTGGCCAGGCCCAGCTGCGCCTGCCCTCGGCGGTGCTCTCCTGCGTGATCAAGACCATCAGCCTCAAGGACGCCCACCTGGTGGTGAAGCGGGGCGACCCGCTGCCCCAGGTACTGGAAAGCGCCGTGCTCGACCTGGAGCAGGGCGAAGGCGGCGAAGTGGCGCGCCTCAACGGCTACCTGCACGCCGTTGCCGCGCTGGAGCCCAAGCCCGACAGCGAGTGGCTCCAGCTCACCTTCCGCTTCGTCGACCGCGACCCGCAGAAGCTCGACTACCTGTCGCGCCTGATCGCCCGCGGCACCGCCCAGAAGCACTTCGTCCCCGGCGCCTGATGCCCGCCGGTCCGCCCGGACCGGCCCCCAGCCAACCCCGTCACAGCCCGACTGCCGGCGCCTCGCACAGGACCGGCGGCGCTGCTAGGCTTGCCAGCTCATAACACTCATGAAACGTGCAGTCATGCCAGGGCGCGCTCTACTCCTCTGTTGCTTGCTGGTGGCCGCCATGCCCGCCAGCGCACTGACCATCTACAAGTACACCGACGCCAACGGCGTGGTGACCTACACCGACAAGGCCGTCTCCGGCGCCCAGGTGTTCGTCTTCCGCGACCGCATGGTGGAGCGGCTGGACCGCTCGGTGAAGCTGGAGACCCAGAAACACGACGCCGGCGAGACCCTGCTGGTGCGCAACGACCTGTTCGCCCCGGTGGAAGTCGAGCTGAGCCTGGAGAACGTCAGCAACGCCGTCGGCGATCCCGGCCGGCCGATCCGCTGGGTGCTGCCACCGCGCAGCAAGATCCGCCTGGTCACCCTCAGCCCCGAGAACCCCGGCAAGGCCCTGCGCTACAAGCCGCGCCTGCGCTACGCCCTGGGCGACCCCCGGCAGCAACCCTCGCTGTACCGTTACCCGCTGCCCTGGCTCGGCGGCCCCTTCCGCCTGACCCAGGGTGCCAACGGCCAGTACAGCCACTTCACCCCCAAGGGCCGCTATGCCCAGGACGTGGCCATGCCCGAGGGCACGCCCATCGTCGCCGCCCGCGCCGGCATGGTGGTCAAGACCGAGAACCGCCAGAGCGGCCGGGGCGAGAACCCCTCCGGCAACTTCGTGCGCATCCTCCACGACGACGGCACCATGGGCGTCTACCTGCACCTCATGAAGGGCTCGGTGCAGGTCCAGGAAGGCCAGCGCGTGGTGCTCGGCGAGCAGATCGGCCGCTCCGGCAACACCGGCAACAGCACCGGCCCGCACCTGCACTTCGTCATCCAGCGCAACGTCGGCCTGGCCCTGGAGTCCATCCCCTTCGACTTCGCCCAGCCGGTGGACAGCCTGCCCAACTTCGCCGTTGGCGGTGAATGACAGCGCTTGCGTCACCCCGGTCGGCGCGCGTAGGATGCGCGCCTTTCCCCCAACCCGACAGCAAAGGAGGTTCATCATGCAAACACTGATCACCCTTTGCAGGTCGCGCCTGGCTTAATCGCCCCTTCCGTCCTTCTTCGCGACGGTTCCGCATCGCCCGGCCCCAGGCCTGCCAAATCCAAGCATTTTCGTTTCAACCCATTTGGATTGGACCATGGGCACTTGCATTCGCAATCTGGCCGACGGCATCACCCTGATCGCCGCGGACGACACCTGGATCGAAGGAAAAGCGATCCAGCAACTTGAAACCACCGCCCGCCTGCCGGGCATGCAACGGGTGGCCGGCATGCCGGACCTGCACCCGGGGCGCGGCTACCCGGTGGGCGCCGCGTTCTTCTCCAGCGGCCGTTTCTACCCCGCCCTGGTGGGCAACGACATCGGCTGCGGCATGGCCTTCTGGCGCACCGACATCCCCGTCGCCAAGCTCCACCTGGACAAGCTGGAGAAGCGCCTGGGCTCCCTCGACGCGCCGCTGGACGACAGCTGGCACGAGGCGATCGCCGCCTTCGGCCTGCCGCCCTGCGGACACGAGCGTTCCCTGGGCACAATCGGCGGCGGCAACCACTTCGCCGAGCTGCAGCAGCTCGACGAGGCCTATGACGACACGGCCCTGGCGGCCTTGGGCATCGACCGCAAGCACCTGCTCCTGCTGGTGCACAGTGGCTCGCGCGGCCTGGGCGAAGCCATCCTGCGCGAGCAGGTGGACCGCTTCAGCCACGCCGGCCTGGAGGCCGGCAGCCCCGAGGCCGAGCACTACCTGGCCCGCCACGACGGCGCCCTGCGCTTCGCCGAAGCCAACCGGCAACTGATCGCCCGGCGCATCCTCGACCGCCTGCGTGCAGACGGCGAACAACTGCTGGACGTGAACCACAACCTCGTCTCCGCCGCGACCCTCGGTGGCGTCGATGGCTGGCTGCACCGCAAGGGCGCCACCCCCGCCGACCAGGGCGTGATGGTCATCCCCGGTTCCCGGGGTGACTACAGCTACCTGGTGGCCCCGGTGCCCGACGAGCGCAGCCTCAACTCCCTGGCCCACGGCGCCGGGCGCAAGTGGATGCGCAGCGAGTGCAAGGACCGCCTCGCCAAGCGCTACAGCGTCGAGCAGCTGGAACGCACCGCCCTCGGCAGCCGGGTGATCTGCGCCGACCGCGCGCTGATCTACGAGGAAGCGCCGGAAGCCTACAAGGCCATCGACTCGGTGGTCGGCGCCCTGCGCGATGCCGGGCTGGTGCAGGTGTTGGCGCGGCTCAAGCCGGTGCTGACCTACAAGACGCGCGGAGGGTGCTGCTGATGATCCTCCTGCAACTCTCGGCGGCCCAGGGGCCGGACGAATGCGCCCTGGCCGTGGCCAAGGCGCTGCAGCGGCTGATGCACGAAGCCGCCCAGCGGCAGGTTCGCGTGCAGGTACTGGAGCGGGAGGAGGGTGCCCGGCGCGGCACCCTCGTCTCCGCCCTCCTGGCCCTGGACGGCGACCAGGCCGACGGCCTCGCCCGGGACTGGGAAGGCACCCTGCAATGGACCTGCCCCAGCCCCTACCGGCCCAACCACGGGCGCAAGAACTGGTTCTTCGGCGGGGCCCGCTTCGCCCCGCCGCCGGCCAGCCTCGAAGGCGAGATCCGCTTCGAAGCCCAGCGCGCCTCCGGCCCCGGCGGGCAACACGTCAACACCACCGACTCGGCGGTGCGCGCCATCCACCTGGCCAGCGGCATCAGCGTCAAGGTGCAGAGCGAGCGCAGCCAGCACGCCAACAAGCGCCTGGCCATCCTCCTCATCGGCCAGCGCCTGGCGCAACGGGCCGACGAGGCGGACGGCGCCCTGCGCGCGGAGCGCCGCCTGTTCCACCACCGGGTGGAGCGGGGCAACCCGGTGCGCTGCTTCAAGGGCGAGCGGTTCGAACCGGCGTGAACACGCGCGCAGGTCGGGTTCGCCCGCACCTGCGCGTCATCGGCGATCCATCAACTGTTCTGGCTGGCCTTCATCGAGGCCAGCAACGTGCCTTGCGGTGGCGCTGCCCGGAAGTGCCGGTGCAACCCGTCGAAGATCGCGTTCGCCACCCGCTGCTGGTGGCGGGCATCGATCAGCCGACGGCAATCACCCGGGTTGGACATGAAGCCGGTCTCCACCAGCACCGAGGGGATGTCCGGAGACTTGAGTACGGCGAAGCCCGCCTGCTCGACCCGCTTCTGGTGCACGCCCGCCACACCCTGCAGGCTGCCCAGGATGCTCTTGCCCAGGTCCAGGCTGGTGGCAATGGTGGCGGTCATCGACATGTCGAGGATCACCCCGGCCAGCATCGGGTCCTTGTCCTTCAGCGACAGCAAACGCTCGGCACCGATCAGGTCCACACGGTTCTCGCGCTCGGCGAGCCAGCGCGCCGTGGTGGACGTCGCACCGCCCTGGGACAGCGCGAAGACCGACGCCCCGGAGGCACTGCGCCTGGGCGCCGCATCGGCATGGACGGAGATGAACAGATCGGCGTTGCGCCGCCGGGCGATCTCGACCCGCTTGCGCAGCGGCACGAACACGTCGTCATTGCGCACCAGATGGGCCCTGAAGCCCTTCTGGGCATTCACCTTCCTGGCCAGCAGGCGGGCGATGGCCAGTGCCACCGCCTTCTCCTGCTCACCGTTGAAACCGATGGCGCCCGGGTCCTTGCCGCCGTGGCCCGCGTCGATGGCGACGACGATGTCCCGCTGCCCGCCCGCAGGGGCGACCGCCGGAGCGGCCGGCGCCAACGCAGGGGTGGGCGTGAGCGGCTGGAAGTCCAGCACCAGCCGGTGCCCCTTGCCCTCCCCAGGTGGCAGCAGGAAGCTGCTCAGCTGGGCCGGGGCCTGCAGGTCGAACACCAGCCGCGTGCTGCGGCCCTGCAGACCACTGCGGACCGAACGGATCGGCCCCTGGCCCAGCGCCAGGTCCTGCAGCTGAGCCAGCAGGCGGGTGTCGTCCAGGTCGACGATGACCCGCTCCGGCGCGGCCAGCGCGAAGCTGCGGAAGTTCACCGGGCCGCTGAGGTCCAGCACGATGCGCAGGCGGTCGGCCGTCCGCCAGCTGCGAACCTGGGTGACGGCCTGGGCGGCGGAGGCCGTGGAAGCGAAGGGCAGGGTGAAACCGGCGAGCACGAACTTGAGCAGATGACGGCGATCCATGAGGGGGCTCCATCGCATCGAGGAAAGCGGGATCGGTCAATTATGTTATAAAGTAACGTTTTTGCGCAGCCTGATTCCGGCTCGACGCTCCCTCTACCGTGCGTTTCGCACCCACAAAAAACGGGGCCCTTCGGCCCCGTTCTCGTTTCAGCTGGCGGTCACGCCCGGGCTTATTCCCCCGGGATGTCCTTGCGCAGCTTCACCGCCTCTTCCTTGCGTCCACGGGCGATGCGCATGCGGATGTTCAGCGCCTCCACGCCCAGGGAGAAGGCCATGGCGAAGTAGACGTAGCCCTTCGGTACGTGGACTTCGAAAGCCTCGGCGATGAGCACGGTGCCCACCACCACCAGGAAGGCCAGGGCCAGCATCTTCAGGCTCGGGTGCTTGTCGATGAAGGCACTGATGGTGCCGGCGGCGGCCATCATCACCAGCACGGCGACGATGATCGCGGCGACCATCACCGGCACGTGGGAAACCATGCCCACGGCGGTGATCACCGAGTCCAGGGAGAACACGATGTCGATGATGGCGATCTGGATGATGGTGGCGATGAAGTTGCCGCCCTTGCCCTTGGGCGCCTCGCTGGCCTCGTCCTCGCCTTCCAGGCTGTGGAACATCTCGGTGCTGCTCTTCCACAGCAGGAACAGGCCGCCGAAGAACAGGATCAGGTCACGGCCGGAGATGCCCTGGTCGAACACATGGAACAGGTCGGCGGTGAGCCGCATGATCCAGGTGATCGACAGCAGCAGCAGGATGCGCGTGACCATCGCCAGCGCCAGGCCGAAGAGCCGGGTGCGTGCCTGCATGTGCGGCGGCATGCGGCCCACGAGGATGGCGATCATGATGATGTTGTCGATGCCCAGGACGATCTCCAGGGCGGTCAGGGTGAAGAAGGCGACCCAGATTTCCGGGCTGGTCAGCCATTCCATGATGCGTGTACCTCGTGGTGTCGACGGCTAGGTTGGAGCACGGCCACGCCGGAAAGTGCGAGCCTTTCCGGCGTGAATGAATTAAAGGAGGCGCCTGACCCTCACGGGGTGCCGAACAGCGGGAAGACCCCGAGCAGCAGCGCGGCGAGCAGGATACACAGGCAGATCAGAACCGCCCACTTCAACGTGAAGCGCTGGTGGTCGCCGAATTCGATCTTCGCCAGGCCCACCAGCAGGTAGGTGGAGGGCACCAGCGGGCTCAGCAGGTGCACCGGCTGGCCCACGATAGAGGCCCGCGCCATCTCCACCGGGCTGATGCCGTAATGGCCCGCCGCCTCGGCCAGTACCGGCAACACGCCGTAATAAAAAGCGTCGTTGGACATGAAGAAAGTGAACGGCATGCTCACCACCGCCGTGATCACCGCCATGTACGGCCCCATGGACGGCGGGATCACCGCCAGCAGGCTCTTGGACATCGCCTCCACCATCCCCGTGCCGGAGAGGATGCCGGTGAAGATGCCAGCGGCGAAGATCAGCCCCACCACCGCCAGCACGTTGCCGGCGTGGGCCGCCACGCGCTCCTTCTGCTGCTGCAGGCAGGGGTAGTTGATGATCATCGCGATGCTGAAGGCCACCATGAACAGCACCGGCAGCGGCATCAGCCCGAGGATCAGCGTCACCATCAGGGCCGCCGTCAGCGCCGCATTCACCCACAGCAGCTTCGGCCGGCGCGCCTCGGGGAACTGCGACACGCTGATGTCCACATGGCTTTCCGGCAGGTCAGGCAGCTGCAGCACGCCCAGGCGGGCGCGCTCGCGCTTGCCATAGGCCCAGGCCAGGCCGAACAGCGCCACGGCACCGGCCGCCATCGCCGGGATCATCGGCACGAAGATGTCCGACGGGTCCACGTGCAGCGCACTGGCCGCACGGGCGGTGGGGCCGCCCCAGGGGGTCATGTTCATGATCCCGCCGGCCAGGATGATCAGCCCCGCCATGATCAGCGGGCTCATGCCCAGGCGGCTGTACAGCGGCAGCAGCGCCGCCACGCAGATCATGTAGGTGGTCGCGCCGTCGCCATCGAGGGAGACGATCAGCGCCAGCGCCGCCGTGCCCATGGACACCTTCAGCGGGTCGCCCTTCACCAGCCGCAGGATCGCGCGCACCGGCGGGTCGAACAGGCCCGAGTCGATCATCAGGGCGAAGTAGAGGATGGCGAACATCAGCATCACGCCCGTGGGCGCCAGCTTGGTGATGCCCTCCAGCATCATCGGGCCGATGCCGGCGGCGAAGCCACCGATCAGCGCGAAGGTGATGGGCACGATGATCAGGGCGATCAGGGCGGACAGGCGCTTGGTCATGATCAGGAACATGAAGGTCATGACCATGGCGAAACCGAGGAAGGTCAGCATGGGAATCTCCGGACGAAAGGCGACGAGGACGGGCGCCGGTCAGCGCGCAGCGGGTCGGGTACGGAGAGGGGGCGGAACGAGGCCGGGCAGGCGGCAGGAGCGGAACATGGCAATCACCCATCTTGTTGTTGTCGGGGTGCCTGGCGCGGAACGGGCAGCGCCGGGCGGCCGGTCTGTGCCGGCAGTGGGGCGATGCTAAGGGGCGAAGCTTTCAGCCAGCTTTCGGTGGAAACCGGCGGCGAACGTGCAGTGAAATCCGGACGGGCGGTCAGCCCGCCCCGGCTTGCAGCAGCGCCAGCACGGCCACCAGGGTGGCACCGGAAAGCAGCGTCTGCAGGGTGATGATCCCCGCCATCAGGTGGCCGTCGCCGCCTAGCTGGCGGGTCAGCACATAGGCGGTGGGCGCCGTCGGCAGGGCGAAGAACAGCACCAGGATGCTGCTCTCCATCGCCGGCAGGCCGAGCAGTCGCGCCACGGCGAAGGCCAGCGCCGGCATCGCCAGCAGCCGCGCCGCGCAGTTCCAGCCCAGGGCCGGCAGCTCGCCGCTCAGCTCGCGGGGTTGCAGCGCCGCCCCCACGCAGAGCAGGCCCAGGGGCAGGCTCGCCACCGCCAGCAGGTTGAGCAGCCGGTCCAGCCCGCCGCCCAGGCCCAGCCCCGTCAGGTTGTAGGCTGCGCCAGCCAGGCAGGCGAGGATCAGCGGATTCTTCACCATCGGCAGCAGCAGGCCCCGTGCGCTGACGCCGCGCTCGGCAGTCAGCGACCACACCGACAGCAGGTTCACCGTCGGCACCATCAGCGCCAGCATCAGCGCCGCGATGGCCAGCCCCTCCTTGCCGAACAGGCTGCCGATGGCCGCCAGCCCCAGGTAGGTGTTGAAGCGCAGCACGCCCTGGGTGATCGCCCCGAAGCGCGCCGCCGGCCAGCCCAGCAGGCGCCGCGCCAGCAGCAACGCCGCCCAGCCGAGGCCCAGGCCCAGCAGCACCGCCAGCGCCAGGCGCGGCAGCGCCGGGTTGTCCAGCGGCGCCGTGGCCAGGCTGCTGAACAGCAGCGCGGGGAACAGGATGAAGTAGTTCAAACGCTCGGCGGCCGGCCAGAAGGCCTCGCCGGGGAAGTCGACCCGCCGCAGCACATGGCCGGCGACGATCAGGGCGAACAGGGGCCAGAGGGCCTGGAGCAGGGTCAGCACGGGCGCGTCCGTTTGTCCGGTGGCGAAGGCCGCATCTTGTCCGCCGCGGCCCTCACGGCGCAACCCGCAACGCGCTAGGCTGCGCCTTTGCCAAGGAGTACGCCATGACCACCGCACACACCGGCGGCTGCCACTGCGGCCGCCTGCGCTACCGCTTCGACGCCCCGCTGGCCGACATCGCCCACTGCCATTGCAGCGACTGCCGGCGCATCACCGGCGGCCTGGTGACCACCTGGATCACCGTGCCCCGCGCGGCGTTCACCTGGCTCGACGGGGAGCCGGCGGAATACCGCTCCTCCGCCACCTGCAGCCGCTACTTCTGTGGCCATTGCGGCTGCCACCTGGCGCTCTACACCCGCCTCAGCCCGGACAGCCTCGACGTCACCGTGGCAACCCTCGACGACGTCCACCAGGCCCCGGCCGACCGCCACATCTGGGTGCGCAGCCGCCTGCCCTGGGTGACCCTCGACCCGCACCTGCCGGAGGAGCAGGAAGAGGCGCTGTGAGTTATCCACAGCGCCCCATCAGCGCAAGGCCAGCACCCTCGGCAGTTCCCCACAGGGCACCCAGACCCGGCCCTGCCACTCCAGCACGCTGACCGGCTGGCCCGTGCCGTGGAGCTGCACCTGCCGGGGCTGCACCGGGTCGCCCCGGCACTCGCTGCGCAGCGTCAGCACCACCTCCTGGGTGAGCCACTGGCGGATGCTGCGGTTCTCCGGGTGGTAGTAGTGGATCAGCGCCCCATAGGCCGCCGACTCGCTCACCAGCAAACCTTCCTCCGCCACCCCGCCGCCATCCGGGTACCAGGCCCAGCGCCACTGGTCCGGATCGAGATTGGCGCGGATGCGGTCCTCCAGCAGCGGGTGCTGCATCAGCCGCCCCAGGTCGCGCACGCAGAACCAGGCCTGGTCATCCAGCAGAAAGGCCCGCAACTGGCGGCGATGGCGGATGAAGACACGGGGTTGGAGGATGGGGGTGTCGTCGAGCAGCTCGTTCATGAGTGCATTTCCAAGTGTCGTTGAGAGGGCCCTTGTTGAGAGGGCGGCCGGGTACTTCAACACCGCACTTGGAACGGCCCGCAGATTTCCCCCCGAAGGAGTCTTTTATGGCTGCGCGCTACCCGGCCAGAACGACCGCTGTTTGACCAGCGCCGCGACTATCGGGTGCGGAGGACCGCCAAGTGAGAGGTGTGTTGAGCACCGGCGACGGACACTAGAGAGCCGAACCAGGCCAAACAACGTGATCACAGGGGAATCGGATTGTACGGAGGCACACCCACCCATTTCCCCCAACGTCCTCATCCCGCGCTGTAGGAAACCACGTAAAGATGCCGCCCGCCGCGTAGGCTGGATGCCGCTCTTCGCATCCGCCAACGCCCACCGCCCACCCCCGGTCGGGCTGTACACGATCCGTAGGATGCGCTGAGGCACGAAGCGCATCGCGTCCACGCCAGGCCGTGGCGCCACATGTTGCGCTTGGCTTGATGGGCATCGCTGCGCTCAGCACCATCCTACGGGGGCGCTGGCCATGGCTTTGGCGCGGGACCGCGTGGATCGGTGAAGCGCGTTTCACGCGGGGGCCTTGGGCGGACCGTAGGATGCGCTGAGGCCACGAAGCGCATCGCGTCCATATCAGGCCGTGGCACCACATGTTGCGCTTGGCCCGATGGGCATCGCTGCGCTCAGCGCCATCCTACGGGGCGTTGACCATGGCTTTGGCGCCGGGCTGGGCACGATCCGTAGGATGCGCTGAGGCCACGAAGCGCATCGCGTCCATATCAGGCCGTGGCACCACATGTTGCGCTCGGCATGATGGGCATCGCTGCGCTCAGCGCCATCCTACGGGGGGCTGGCCATGGCTTTGGCGCGGGACCGCGTGGATCGGTGGAGCGTACGGCTGTAGCCCGGGCTTCAGCCCGGGAGCGGCGCCGGGCATTCCCGGTCTGAGCGCCATCCCGCAGGGGTGTTGGTCGTGGCTACGGTGCGCGATCCACCCTGTATCCGTGGGAGCGGGCTCAGGGCAGTTCGAGGCCGCCGGCGGCTTTGTGCAACTGGCGCAGGTGGGCGCTGAGCTGGTCTAGGTTGGCCTGGGTGGCGTCGAGTTCGGTGAGGATGCGCGGGTCGATCAGTTCGCGCAGTTCGCGGTCGAGGCTGTCGGTGAGCTGGCGCAGGGTGCGCTGGCGGTTGGCGCTCTCTTCCTGCAGGCGCTGCCATTCGCTGGCCTGGGGCAGGCCGTAGCCGCTGCCTTGCAGCAGGTCGGCCGGGCGGCTGAGGAAGCCGCTGTTGGCGAGGATCTGTTCGAGGGTGCCGCCGGCGCGGGAGAACTCGGTCTGGCCGAGGGTGGCGCGGTTGTCCAGGTAGCGGCGCTTGAGGTCGTCCTGGGCGAGCAGCATCTGCCGGCGCATGGCGGCCTGCTCCAGCAGCAGCAGGGCGGCGCTGCCGCGCAGGTCGGCGTGTTCGATGTAGGGGCGGCGGCGGGTGGCGTCCTGCGCCAGCCAGGTTTCCACGTCGGCCTCGGGCAGCCCCAGGCGCTGGCGGGCGATGTCGAACATGGCCTGGTAGCGGTCGCGGAAGGAGTCGAAGCGGTAGCCCAGGCGCAGGGCTTCCTTCGGGTCGCGCAGGGGGCTGGGGTCTGCCACGCCGCGCCCTTCCAGCACCGCGAGGAGGCCGTTGGGCATGATGCTGTCGAGGTCGTCCAGGCGCGGGTCGGCGGTGCCGCTGCGCAGCAGCTTGAGGGTCTCGACGGCGCAGTTGTTGGAGAGGAACCAGTAGTTGCCGTCGTAGCTCCAGTGCATTTCGGCGGCGCGCTCTACCAGGTTGTGGACCTGCTCGCGGTCCAGGCGCAGGGGCACGGAGGCGAGGCTGCGCATTTCCACCTTGGTGTACTCGTCGATCACCTGGGCCAGCGGCAGGACGAACAGCCGCGAGGGGTAGGCGCCGGTGAGGCCGTCCCAGCTGGAGAGCTGCACGTCGCCGACGAAGGCGCGATAGGAGAGCACCAGGTGCTGGTCGAGGTCGAGCCGGCAGTCCGGGCCGCGCGGGCGGCCGGGGGCGCAGATCACCAGGCGCAGCATGGTGTGGCCCCAGCGGCTGGCCCAGTTGTCGTTTGCTTCGGCGAACAGGTAGTCCACTTCGTAGACCCGCTCGGGGTCGAGGCGCCCCAGGGGTTCGCGGCCGAAGTCGCGCCCGGCGTTGAGGTAGGCCAGTTCGCTGGCGCAGGTGCCGGCAGCGTCCGGGGCCCAGCCGAAGTGGTCGCGGAAGTAGCGGTACAGCGCGGGGCGCCGGCAGCGGTAGTCGGGGTCGAGGAGGAAGTACTCCATGTTCACCGCGACGAATTCGCGGGGGTTGGTCAGCTCGTAGAGGTCGGGGCTGCGGGCGGCCTGGTGGTTGTCCGCTTCGCGCTCGCCGCGCTGGCCGACGCGCTGGGGCCAGCCGGCGAGGTCCAGCAGGCGCGGGTCGTCGCTGAAGGTGAAGCGGCGGGCGGTCTGCCCCCGGCATTCGCTGCGCAGGCCGACGGCGCCGGTGCTGGCCTGGGCGCTGCGGCAGCGGAAGCCGAGGCTGCGCTGGGCGGCGTCGCGGTAGTGGGCGCGGTCGTAGAGGTGGGTCAGCTCGTGGAGCACGGTGGCCAGCAGTTCGCGGCGCACGGTGCCGTGGGGACGCGTGGTCTTCTCGCGGGCGGCGCTGCCGTCGGCAAGGGCGGGCAGCAGGGCGCGGTTGAGGTCGAGAGCGTCGATGCGGGTTGCGCGGCCGTAGGCGTTGTCCGGCAGGTCATCGGCCCAGGTGACTTCCACCTGGCGGTCGAGGCGTTCGACGAAGCGCGGCGGCAGCTTCTGCAGGGCTTCGTCGAGCAGGGCCTGGCTGGCCTGGCGCTGGGCGGCGTCGAGGCCGTCGGTCTTGAGCGCCAGGCGCAGATCGGCCCGGGCGCTGGCGCAGGCCAGCAGGGCGGCCAGGCCGAGCGCGCCGAGGCGCCACAGACGCAGGCTCAAGGGCGCTGCTTCAGAGGGCGAGGATGGCCTGGGCGAGGGCTTCGTCGCTGGCGTCGCGGGCTTCCGGCAGGCGGGTGCGCAGGGTGTCGAAGGCGGCTTCGAGCTGCACGCCACGGATGGCGCCTTCGCTGGCGACGAAGCTGGCGGCGTCGTCGCGGGCCTCGCGGATCACCTTCATGTCGCGGATGGAGGTGGTGGTGTCGGAGGTGAAGTCGATGCTGCGGCCCAGTGCACGGACGACGATGTTGCTGGTGGCGACCAGGGTCTGGGCCTGGGCGATGCCGGTGAACAGGGTGAGGGCGGTGGCAGCGACGATCAGCGTGCGACGCATGGAGGGTCTCCGGAGGTGAAAACTGTACGGGTCATTGGACGTCAAAGCGGCCGCCCGGTTCAGCGCAAGCGCAGCGGCACCGGCGCGGCGGGCGCCAAGGCTAGCGAAAGGCGCCAGGCGCGGCCATAGCCTGCTGTCGCGGCTGTGAACCGGGTGGCGCCGATCGGGTGCCTCAGAGGGCGAGGATGGCCTCGGCCAGTTGCAGGTCGCTGGCCTGCAGCTGCGGGGCCTGGGTGCGGATGTGCACCAGGGCGGCTTCCAGGCGGGCGCCACGGATGGCGCCTTCGCTGGCGACGAAGCTGGCGGCGTCGTCACGGGCGGCGCGTACCAGCTTGCTGTCGCGCAGGGAGGAGGAGGCGTCCGAGGTGGCGTCGGCAGTGGCGCTGAGGGCGCCGACCAGGGAGTCGGTGGTCACGGCAAGGCTGGAGGCGAAGGTGGCGCTGGAGAAGGCCAGGAGCGCAGCGGCACCGAGCAGGCGGAACGAGGGCATGGGGAAACTCCTGTACGGCAGGGGGACGCCCGCCAGGGCGCCCCATCGACACGGTGCCCCGGAGCGGGGCGGCGCCGATTTTCGCACAGGGCCCAGCGCAGCGGCAGAGCAGATGACCGCCGGGTCGCGTTTCAGCGCCAGAACGGCTTGTCCAGCTCCACGCGGCGGTCGCTTTCGCTGAGGCCGATGTCGGCCAGCTGCTGGGCGTTGAGCTGGGCCAGGTGGCTGCGGGTGCGGGCGTTGCGCTGCCATTCGACGACGCGGGCGTACAGGCGCAGGAACAGCGGCGCACGGGGTGCGGGCGGCAGCGGGGCAGGGCGGGCGTGGAGGTGGCGTTCCATGGTGGTGGCTTCCCTGTTGGTGTGGGGCAGTCCATGGTCGCGCGGCGGGGGGAGCCTGGGCAGGCACAGCGGGGTGGAATTGTACGGGTCCAGGTGCGGATATTCGCGAACTGTTACGCCCGGATCCGGCACATCTGTACCAGCGACCGGTTTCCCGAGGCCGTAAAAACGAAAACCCGCCGGCTGAGCGGCGGGTTCTGTCGGTACTGCGGTGCGGCTTGCGCCGCGCTGGCTCAACGCCAGAAGGGCTTGTTCAGCTCCAGTTCACGCTGCGCTTCGCTGATGCCGGCGTCAGCCAGCAGGCGGGCGTCCAGCATGGCCAGTTGACGACGGCTGGCGATGCGGCGCTGCCACAGCAGCAGGGTGGAGATGACGCGCAGCGGCCAGGAGGCTTTGGCGCTCGACTCGTGGGAGTTGAAGATCAGGTCGGAACTGAGGGTACGTTCCATGGCGGTGCTTCCTTCCCGCTTGTGGCGGGGCTAGAGGGGTTGTCTGGTGGCTATTTTCTAGCCGGAACAGCCGACCCAGTAGTCACAGCTACCGAAAATTGTATGGCTACTAGAAAGCAAGCTAACTAACTGTATTGGTAAAATTTTAGCCAGCTGTACCGGTCACCCGTTGAAACCCTCGGCATTCAACGGGAAACCGGATTTTCCTCTGGGGAAGTGCCTTTTGGCAGGGGTTTGGAGCAGTACAGTTGGCCTTTTACCTGAAGCAGTTTTTTGACCTGTTTGTCAGGTAAAAGGCCGTTCGGCGGGGGCTCAGCTGGCCAGCATGCGGCCGGTTTCTTCCAGGTTGATGTGCCAGGCCATGGCCTCGCGGAGCAGGTGCGGGGTGTGCCCGCCCTTGGCGCAGGCGGCGCTGAAGTACGCATCGAGCGCCGGACGATAATCCGGATGCACGCAGTTGTCGATGATGACCCGTGCGCGCTCGCGCGGGGCCAGGCCGCGCAGGTCCGCCAGGCCCTGTTCGGTGACGAGGATGTCGACGTCGTGCTCGGTGTGGTCCACGTGGCTGACCATGGGCACCACGCTGGAGATGGCGCCGCCCTTGGCGATGGACTTGGTGACGAAGATCGCCAGGTGGGCGTTGCGGGCGAAGTCACCCGAGCCGCCGATGCCGTTCATCATCCTGGTGCCGCCGACGTGGGTGGAGTTGACGTTGCCGTAGATGTCGAACTCCAGGGCGGTGTTGATGCCGATGATGCCCAGGCGCCGCACCACTTCGGGGTGGTTGGAGATCTCCTGCGGGCGCAGCACCAGCTTGTCCTTGTAGCGCTCCAGGTTGCCGAACACGTCGGCGTTGCGGCGCGCGGAGAGGGTGATGGAGCTGCCCGAGGCGAAGCGCAGCTTGCCGGCGTCGATCAGGTCGAAGGTGGAGTCCTGCAGCACCTCGGAATACATGGTGAGGTCCTGGAAGGGCGAGTCGATCAGGCCGCACATCACCGCGTTGGCGATGCTGCCGATGCCGGCCTGCAGCGGGCCGAGGTTGTTGCTCATGCGGCCGTCAGCCACTTCACGGCCGAAGAAGGCGATCAGGTGGTCGGCGATGGCCTGGGTCTCGTGGTCCGGCGGCAGCACGGTGGACAGCGAGTCGGGCTGGTTGGTGAAGACGATGCCGGCGATCTTCGCCGGGTCGATCGGGATCGCGGTGCTGCCGATGCGGTCGTCCACGCGGGTCAGCGGGATCGGCGTGCGGGTCGGGCGGTAGGTCGGGATGTAGATGTCGTGCAGCCCTTCCAGGTTGGTGTGGTGGGAGAGGTTGATCTCCACGATCACGCGCTTGGCGAAGATGGCGAAGCTGGCCGAGTTGCCCACCGAGGTGGTCGGCACGATGTGGCCCTGCTCGGTGATGGCGGTGGCCTCGATCACGGCGATGTCCGGCAGCTTGAGCTGGTGGTTGCGCAGCTGCTCGACGGTTTCCGACAGGTGCTGGTCGATGAACATCACGCTGCCGTCGTTGATCGCCTTGCGCAGGGTGCTGTCCACCTGGAACGGCATGCGCCGTGCCAGTACGCCGGCCTCGGTGAGCTGCTTGTCGAGGTCGTTGCCCAGGCTGGCGCCGGTCATCAGGGTGATGCGCAGCGGCGAGGCCTTGGCGCGTTCGGCCAGGGCGCGGGGCACGGCCTTGGCTTCACCGGCGCGGGTGAAGCCGCTCATGCCGACGGTCATGCCGTCTTCGATCAGGGCCGCGGCCTCGGCCGCACTCATGACCTTGTCCAACAACGAGGGCAGGCGTACGCGATCAGGGTACATGGAGGAAAACCTCAGGGCTTCAGGGTGGGGAGGAAGGCGCGCAGTCTAGGGGCTGCGGCGCGGGGCGACTTCTATACCAAGGTCGAAGAGGCCGCTCTGGACGGGGCCTTTGCGCGCGCCATGGTGGTGCTTCGGAGGGCGCTTTTGAATGCGGCGGATTGGCGCGGCGCAGACGGCCGCGCGGGGTATGGCGAGGGGCCCGGGCAGGCCCCTGCGGGGGTCAGTCGGCGCGTTCGCCGCACAGGTCCAGGGCGAACCAGCGTTCCGTCGCCTCGGCGTCCAGGCCGGCACCGATCAGGGCGAACAGCTTGGCCAGGGCAGCCTCGCGGGTCATGCCGCCGGCCGACACCAGGCCACTGGCGGCCAGTTGGCTGCCGGCGGCGTAGACACCGAACTCCACGTGCCCGGCCGGGCACTGGCTGATGGCCGCCAGCACCACGCCGCGCTGGCGCGCCTCGCGCAGCACCTGCAGCAGCTCGGCGTTGTCCGACGGGCCGGTGCCGCTGCCGTAGCACTCCAGCAGCAGGCCCTGCACGCCGCTGCCCAGCAGGGCCCGCAGGTGCGCGGCCTGCAGGCCGGGGAACAGCGGCACCACCGCCAGGTTGACCGGCTGCCGACGGACGGCGAAGCCCAGCTCGGCAGGCACCGGTGCGTGCTCGCCGTGGCGCGGGCGCGGCAACACGGTGAAGGCATCCAGCGCCTCGCTGTACAGCTTGCTGACCCGGGCGCCGTGCATCAGCGCGCCGTTGAACCACAGGTGCACGCCGGGCGCCACGCCAGCCGCGAGGGCCGCCAGGGCGCCGCACAGGTTGGGCCAGGCGTCGCTGCCCTCGGCACCGGCCGGCAGCATGGAGCCGGTGAGCACCACCGGCACGCCCAGGCCGAGCAGCTGGAAGCTCAGGGCCGCGGCGCTGTAGGCCAGGGTGTCGGTGCCATGCAGCAGCAGCACGGCGTCGTGCCCGCCTTCGCGCACCGCGTCGACGATGACGTCGCGCATGGCCAGCCACTGGGCCTGGGTCATGTTGGCGCTGTCCAGCAGGGGCAGCATCTCGGCGAAGGTGAAGTCCAGGGCCGGCGCAGTGGGCTGGCTCGCCAGGTGCTCGCGCATGCGCGCCTCGAAGCCGCCTGCCGGGGCCAGGCCCTGGGCGCTCTGCAGCATGCCGATGGTGCCGCCGGTGTAGAGGACGAAGAGGTTCTTGACTGCGCTCATGCCTTGCCCTGGTCGTACGGGGAGTAAAACGGTGGGCCAGCATAACGCTGAATACGGCCGCGAACGCGAGCCGATCCCACCAGAAAAGGTTGCCTGATATGAAAATGCCGCTTCCCCGCAGGGCGGAGAAGCGGCATCCGGTGACGCGCGGGGCGCTTAGCGGTGGCTTTCCGCCAGGCCGGCCGGGACCTGCTGCGGAGCCGCTTCGGTGACCGGGTTGATCGGCCAGGCGGCGCGGTCCAGGTCCAGGTCGGTGAACTTGCTGGCGTCGAACACCGGCTGGTCGATGCCGGCCTTGCGTTGCTCGTCGTAGTCACGCATCACCCGCAGGCCGACCTTGATCAGCAGGGCCAGGGCCAGCAGGTTGACGAAGGCCAGGCAGGTCATGGTGATGTCGGCGAAGGCGAACACGGTGCCCAGGTTCTGCATGGAGCCCCAGCAGATCAGTGCCAGCACCAGGCCACGGTAGGTCAGCAGGGCAGCGCGGCTGCGGCCGGCGAGGAACTGCAGGGCGTTCTCGCCGAGGTAGTAGTTGTAGAGGATGCAGGTGAAGACGAAGAGGCTCAGCGCGACGCTGACGAAGATCCGGCCCCAGTCACCGACCACGGCGGCCAGCGAGTTCTGGGTCAGGACGATGCCGTCGCCTTCGAAGCCCGGGGTGTAGAAGCCGGACAGCAGGATCAGCAGCGCGGTGCAGGTGCAGATCACGAAGGTGTCGAGGAACACGCTGAACGCCTGGACCACGCCCTGGGCGGCCGGGTGCTTCACGGCGGCCACGGCGGCCACGTTCGGGGCGCTGCCCAGGCCGGCTTCGTTGGCGAACACGCCACGCTTCACGCCCATCACGATGGCGCTGCCCAGCAGGCCGGCGAAGGCCGGTTCCAGGCCGAAGGCGCTCTTGACGATGGTCACCAGCATGCCCGGGACCAGCTCGATCTGGGTGGCGATCACGTACAGGGTCACGCCGATGTAGGCCAGGGTCTTGACCGGCACCAGCAGGTCGGAGACGGCGGCGATGCGCTTGATGCCGCCGATGAACACCAGGCCCAGCAGCACGGCCAGGCCGATCCCGGTGTACTGCACCGGCAGGCCGAAGGCGTTCTCCAGGGAGTGGGTCACGGTGAAGGACTGCAGGCCGTTGAAGGCGAAGCCGTAGGTCACCAGCAGCAGCACGGCGAAGGTCACGGCCATCCAGCGCAGCTTCAGGCCGTGCTCGATGTAGTAGGACGGGCCGCCGCGGTACAGGCCGTCGCCATCGGCGCGCTTGTAGACCTGGGCCAGGGTGCACTCGAAGAAGCTGCTGGACATGCCGACCAGGGCGGTCACCCACATCCAGAACACGGCGCCCGGGCCGCCCAGGGTCACGGCGATGCCGACGCCCGCGATGTTACCGGCGCCGACGCGGCCGGCGAGGCTCAGCATCAGGGCCTGGAAGGAGCTCAGCTGGCCTGCCTGGCCGCGGATGGATTCCTTGAAAACGCTGAACATGTGGCCGAAGTGGCGGAACTGGACGAAACGGGAGCGGAGGGTGAAATACCCGCCCAACCCGACGATCAGCACGATAAGCAGTTTCCCGGACAGGAAGTCGTTGAGCGCTTCGAGCATTGGAGAATTCCTCGATTCTTATTGTTCGAACGATGGAGTGCCGCGAGCGGGTCGAGGCAGAGGCGCGCATGGTTGGGCATGGCCGTCGGTCAGGCAATTTCGCAGGTTGGCTCAAAATGGTGCGAGTTGACGCTACAATCGCGCCGCTCGCGTCAGCTGGAGGGGCGGGAATTGTCAAACAATCTGGGTGCCAACCTGAAGTTGCTGTGCAGCCACTACCGCTCTATCTCGGAGGTTTGCCGGAAGCTGTCGATCAACCGCGCGCAGTTCAACAAGTACCTCAGCGGGCAGAGCGCGCCGACGGCCTACAACCTCAAGCGCATCGGTGATTTCTTCGGTGTCGAGGACTATGAGCTGGGCCTGCCGCCGGAGCAGTTCGCCCGCCTGATCGGTGCCCGCCGCCCCCACGACAGCAGTGCCCCCAGCGACGACCCGCTGATGCAGATGCTGCGCCCCCTGCGCGAGCACGCCGGCGACCTGTCGCGCTACTGCGGTTACTACTTCGAATACTCCAACTGCATGTCGGTGCCCGGCACCATCCTGCTGTCGCTGGTGCACCTGTGGGAGGAGCGCGGCACCTTCCTGTTCGAGCGCCAGGAACGCCAGGAGCGCTCCAGCGCTTCCAACGTCGAGGCCGAGGACTGGGTGCGCTGCCGCTACCTCGGCGCGGCGTTCCAGCTGCAGGACCGGCTGTTCCTCGCCGACTTCGAGTCGCTCACCCTCAACGAGATGAGCCAGACCATCCTCATCCCCAGCTTCAAGAGCCGCATCACCCGCCTCAACGGCCTCAAGACCGGCGTCTCCAGCGGCGACCGGCGCAACCCCGCCTGCACCCGCGTGGTGTGGGAATACCTGGGGCCGGAGATCAACCGCGTCAGCGCCTACCGCCAGGTGATGCTCTACCGCCCGGACGACCCGCGCATCGACGAGGACATCCGCCGCCGCCTGCAGGTCGGGCCGCTGCAGAACAACCTCTTCGAAATCGAATGACCCACCCGCTTCAAGGAACCCCCCGACCATGGACGTTCTCCGTCACCCCCGTTCCCTCGCCCGTGCCCTCGTGCTGCTGTTCGCCGGCCTCCTGCTCGCCGGCTGCGGCGGCGGCGTGAAGGGCAAGGGCTACCTGTTCACCCGTGACAGCCAGGCGCTGCGCCTGAATGACCAGGCCACCCTGCACCAGGGCCACAAGGAGCTGGAGTTCAGTCCCACGCCGAGCTTCTTCGGCACCCTGCGCCTGAAGGACGAGCGCGACGACGTCAGCATCGACGTGCCCCGCAGCGCCTACGGCAAGCGCTCGTTCTTCATCGACGGCCGCGAGGCCGGGCTGAACTACGACATCCAGGCCCGCTGGCGCGAGGAGCGCGAGCTGCAGACCGAGCGCGATCGCCAGGAATCCTGCACCGCGCCGGGCTATTGCACCCGCACCGTGAGCGTCCTCAACTGCGACGGCAAGCGCTACCTCAGCGGCACCGAGCGCTATGGCGACCACCTCGACGACCAGAACTGCCGGCGCGAGCAGGTGACCCGCACCGACTACTTCCGCGACTGCCCCGGCTCCCGCCCGGTGCGCGAGCGTTACCAGGTCTACCGCCTGCTGGTGAACCTGTCCTTCACCGACCCCGTCCACAAAGGCCCGCCCGCCGCCGAGTTCGACGGCGAAAGCCGCCTGCGCGACCGCTTCCTGGAACGCCTCTCCGAGGGTGCCTGCCGGGTCAATTGAAGCGGGGCGCTCCCTCGCGTCGTTCCGGTCTGGCTCGGCTCCCGTAGGATGGTGCTGAGCGCAGCGAAGCCCATCGATCCGAGCGCCAAGGCCATCCGTGGTGCCGCCACTTGGCCGCGACGTGATGCGCTTCGTGGCCTCAGCGCATCCTACGGTTTGCCCGAGTGCCAACCGGAGGCGTCGGGTGGACCGCGCTTCATCGATCCACGCGGACTTCGCTCCCCGGCTTGTTCAGAACCCCATCTGCCACTGGGCGATGAGGGCGTTGTTGCGGGCGTTGCTGCCCAGTTCGCCGCTGTAGGCGAGGCCGATGCGCTGGGTGCTGCTCAGGCCGAGGTCGAGGCCGGTTTCCACCAGCAGGCTGTTGCGGTCCAGGGCGGTGCCTTCGACGCGGAAGGCGCTGCCGCCGCTGAGGAAGGCCTGGCGGGTGCTGCTGTCGACGTCGCCGTAGACGTGGCGCCAGGCCAGGGACAGGCGCGGCACCAGGGTCATGCCGTTGTCCAGGGTGCCCAGGTGCGCCAGGCGCAGGCCGAGGCTGCTGGTGAAGTTGCCCTGGTGCTGGTCGTCCACCCGCAGGGCGGCGGCTCCGCCCCGTTCGGCGTAGCCGTCGCGGGCGTAGTACTGGTAGCCCAGCCCGGCAAAGGGTTCGGCCTGCCAGCGCCCGCTGCCCAGGGCGTAGCCCAGTTCGCTGACGGCCTGCAGGCTGTGGGCGTCGTAGCGGCCCTTGAGGCGGTCGCTGAATCCGTCGAACTCAACCGTACGGCGGCTCTCG
This sequence comes from Pseudomonas sp. FeS53a, assembly GCF_000931385.1. NCBI lineage: Bacteria > Pseudomonadati > Pseudomonadota > Gammaproteobacteria > Pseudomonadales > Pseudomonadaceae > Pseudomonas > Pseudomonas sp. FeS53a. The sequence continues at coordinate 2,457 of NZ_JYFT01000020.1, read as the reverse complement.
CCGTCATGCCGGCTGTAGGCGGCGCCCAGGCGCAGGGACAGCGGGCCGTCCTGGCGCAGGCCGTAGAGGCCCAGGTGCAGGCTCTCCACATCGCCCTTCAGGCTGCGCCCGGCATCCAGGCGGGTGCGCGAGTAGCCGCCCAGCACGCCGAGGCGCCACTGGCCGTCGAGGGCCCAGTCGGCGCCGAGCACCGCCCCCCGGGTATCGCTGTTCAGGTCGGCGCTGCCGGCCTGGCCGTCCAGGCGGCCGTGGCTGCCCAGGCCCTGCATCCACAGGCGGCCCCGGGCGGCGGGGTCGTTGAGGTTGCGTGCCGCTTCAGGCACGCCGAGGGCCGCCAGTTGCGGCCCGTCTTCCAGCGAGCGGGCGCTGAGCAGCCCACCGGCCCCGCTGGCCCCGACGCTTTGCAGTGCGCCGAGCATGGCGCCGGTGACCTGGCCRGTACYGGCCAGGCTGCTGCCGGCGAGGCTGGCGTTGCCGGCGGCGGCCAACTGGTCGAGGGCCTGCCCGGCGCGGGTGCCGTCCTGCACCACCAGGGCGTTGTACAGCTGCGGGCTGCCCTGGGCACTGATGCTGCCCGCGACCGTGGCGGCGTTGCCGTTGCCGGCGACGCTGGCGAAGGCCACGTCGTTGCGGGTCAGCTCCAGCTCCACGCTGTTGGCGCCGTAGCGCAGGCTCGGGGTGAGAAAGGCGAAGGTGCTGGTGACGCTGGCGAAGCGCCCGCTGACACCGCCGGCCGCCTGGATCACCTGGTAGCGGCTGGTGTTCGGGTAGGTGCCGGCGCTGGCACGGACATCCAGGCGGGCGCCGTCGAGGCTGACCCGGCCGTCGGCCTGCAGCGGGCTGTGGCTGCCGTCGGCCGCGACGGCGAAGGCCAGGGTGGAACCGGCCGCGAGGTCGAGGTTATCCACATGGCCGCCGCCGGCGTAGGTGGCGCCCGAGGCGACACCCAGGGTGCCGCCGATGCGCCCGAGGTTGACCAGCTCGGCGCCGGCCAGCACCTGGCCGCCTTCGCTGAAGTCGTCGGTGTCGAGGGTCCAGCGGCCGGCGCTGACCTGCAGCCATTCGAAGCGGGTGCTATTGCCGAAGCTGCCGCCGCCGACGTCGTCCAGGGTCAGCACGTCGCGGCCGGCGCCGCCGTCCACCCGGCCGACGAAGCGGCTGCCGCTGCGCAGGGTGAGGCTGTCGGCGCCGCCGCCCAGGTCCAGGGCCACGCCGCCGGTGCTGCTGATCAGGCCGCCGTTGATCACGCTGTCGGCCTGCTCGCCGATGATGCGCACGGCGTCCCCGCCCAGGCCGAGGATCTGCCCGAAGTTCTCCAGGTGGGTGGCATAGGGGGCGCCGCCGGTGGCGCTGTCGTCGATGAGGATGGCGTTGGCCGCCCCGCTGATGGTGGCGCCGGCGTGGTTGAGGATCGTCCCGCCGCCCATGGCGATGCCTTCGCTGGTGTTCGGCGAGCCGTCCTTGGAGCCGCCGGCGCCGGTGCCTTCGATGATGCCGTGGTTGTCGATCCAGCCCTGGCCGTCGATGTCCACGCCATCGCCGTCGCCATCGGGCACCAGGCCGTTGTAGGCACCGGTGATGCGCCCGTAGTTGGTGACCCGGCCGTTGCCGTCGGAGCCGAAGCCCGAGCCGTTGCGGCCGATGATCACGCCGCCTGCGTAGTTGACCAGTTCGGCGCCGGCGTCGGTGGTGATGCCGTGGCGGCCACCGGTGATGGTGCCGTGGTTCTCCACCTTGCCGCCGGTGGAGGCGTCGAAGTCGATGCCGTCGAACTTGGCGTCGGCGCTGGTCATGTCGCCGCTGCTGATGGTGCCGTAGTTGGTGATGGTGGCGTTGTTGCCGACGCGCATGGCGTCCTCCCGCATACCGCGGATCAGGCCGGTGGCGCGGTTGGTGATGTCGATCTGCACGTTGGTCTTGAGGTCCTTGAGCATGATCGCGCGGTCGGTCTGGGAGATGACGGTGCCGGCGTTGTCGATGGACACGCGGGTGCCGGCCAGGTCGCCGCTGATGCGGATGGCCTGCTTGGCGGCGTCGAGGGTGGCGCCTTCGCGGTTGATGATCTGGTAGGTGCGCGCGGGGTTGCTGCCGGAGGCGTCGAGGCCGCGGTCGGCGGTGGACTTGATCAGGCCGCTGTTGTCGACGACCACGCCGGTGCCGCTGGTGGCGTTCTTCAGTTCCACGCTCTTGCCGCTGGTGGTGATGCTGCCGCTGCTGCCCACCTGGAGGGTGGTCTCACCGCTGAGCACCTGGCCGGTGGTGGTGGCGCTGTTCACGGTGACGGTGGCGGCGCTGGCCAGGCCGGTGCAACCGGCCAGGGCGAGGGTGATGCAGCGGGCGAGCGGGGACGGCGAGCGGAGCATGGCGGCAACCTGTTGGGGGTCTTGTTGGCTGGCCGCTCTTTATAAGGAAGAAGTCTTACCGTTCCGTAACAGGGGTGTGACGGGAATAAGGGAG
>NZ_JYFT01000049.1:0-32773 GCF_000931385.1 Pseudomonas sp. FeS53a | reverse complement strand
CCGACGGAAGCTGACCAAGCAGGGCGATCCGGAAATCCGCCGGCTGCTCTATACGGCAGCAATGGCAGCCAGCCGCACCGTCGCCTGGAAAGACTGCTACCAGGGTTACCTGCAACGCGGCCTGAAGAGAACCGAAGCGCTGGTCATCCTGGCGCGCAAGCTGGCTAGGATCGCCTTTGCCGTGATGAGAAGTCAGAAGCCATATCGACCTCGCGTCGCTACGGCGGATTGACATGGAATCTCCCACAGCCGTAGACCATTCGCCCCTACACGACCGAACCCCATGCATGGGGCCTCTACGGCCGCCACACCGCACTCCCGACATCCACCCGCTTCGGCAGCAGCCGGCTCTCCAGGAACAGGTCGGCCGTGCGCTGCTGGGCGGCGGCGATGTCGTCGGTGACCGGGCCGATGGGCGAGGCCGGGCGGTGCTGGAAGCTGCGCTCGATCACTGCCGGGGGCAGGCCCATGAACTTCGCCAGCAGGGCGATGCTGCCGTCGCGGTCGCTGCGGGTCAGGGCCTCGGCCTCGGAGATCATCCCCAGCACCTGCTGCACGAACGCCGGATCGGCCTCGGCGTAGCCCCGCGCGGCCAGGTAGAAGGGCCCGCTCAGCCCCAGCCCCTCGCCATTGGCCAGCAGCCGTGCATGGCCCTCCAGCTCCATGGCCGAGTAGTAGGGGTCCCAGATCGCCCAGGCGTCCACGCTGCCCTGCTCGAAGGCGGCACGGGCATCGGCCGGGGTGAGGAACAGCGGCTGGATGTCGGCCATGGACAGCCCCGCCGCCTTGAGCGCGCGCAGCAGCAGGTTGTGGGCGCTGGAGCCCTTCTGGAAGGCCACCTTGTGCCCCTTGAGCTCGGCCACCGAGCGGATCGGGCTGCCCTCCGGCACCAGGATCACCTCGGCCTGGGGCTTGGGAGGTTCGGCGCCGACGTAGAGCAGGTCGGCCCCGGCGGCCTGGGCGAAGATCGGCGGGATGTCGCCGGTGGAGCCCAGATCCAGGCTGCCGACGTTGAGCGCCTCGAGCATCTGCGGGCCGGCGGGGAATTCGATCCACTGCACCCGGGTGGCGGGGAAGCGCTGCTCCAGCAGGCCGTGCTCCTTGGCCAGCACCAGGCTGGCGGAGCCCTTCTGGTAGCCGATGCGCAGGGTGGCGGGGTCAGCCAGGGCGCCCTGTGCCAGGGTCAGCAGCGCCAGCAACGCGGCGCCCAGTCGAAGTCGTTGCATGCTCAGGCCTGCCAGTCGGTGGAGGGTTTTTCCCAGAGGTTGATGCCGCCTTCCACCGCGTGGCGGTCGATCTCCGCCAGCTCCTCGGCACTGAAGGCGAGGTTGTCCAGGGCGGCGACGTTCTCGACGATCTGCTCCGGGCGGCTGGCGCCGATCAGCGCCGAGGTCACCCGCGCATCGCGCAGGGTCCAGGCCAGCGCCAGCTGGGCCAGGCTCTGGCCCCGGCGCCGGGCGATCTCGGCAAGGGCGCGGGCGCGGGCGATGTTGGCCTCGGCCAGGTGCTCCGGGCGCAGCGAGGCGCCGCCGGGGCGGTTGACCCGCGCATCCGCCGGCACGCCGGCGAGGTACTTGTCGGTGAGCAGGCCCTGGGCCAGCGGGGTGAAGGCGATGACGCCGGTGCCCAGTTCCTCGGTGGTGGCCAGCAGGTCCTTCTCCACCCAGCGGTTGAACAGGTTGTAGGCCGGCTGGTGGATCAGCAGCGGCACCTTCCACTCCCGCAGCAGCGCGGCGAGCTCGCGGGTCTTGCCCGCCGAATAGGATGAGATGCCCACGTACAGCGCCTTGCCCTGCTGCACCGCGCTGGCCAGTGCGCCGGCGGTTTCCTCCAGGGGCGTGTCGGGGTCAAAGCGGTGGGAATAGAAGATGTCCACATAGTCCAGCCCCAGGCGCGCCAGGCTCTGGTCGAGGCTGGCGAGCAGATACTTGCGCGAGCTGCCGCCCTGGCCGTAGGGGCCGGGCCACATGTCCCAGCCGGCCTTGGTGGAGATCACCAGCTCATCGCGGTAGGCGCGGAAGTCTTCCTTGAGCAGGCGGCCGAAGTTGATCTCGGCGCTGCCGTAGGGCGGGCCGTAGTTGTTGGCCAGGTCGAAGTGGTTGATGCCCAGGTCGAAGGCGGTGCGCAGCAGGGCGCGCTGGGTGTCGAGGGGCATGGCGTCGCCGAAGTTGTGCCACAGCCCCAGGGACAGGGCCGGCAGCACCAGCCCGCTGCGGCCGACGCGGCGATAGGGGATGCGCTCGTAGCGGTCGGGAGCGGCGATGTAGGTCATGGATGGGTCTCGCTTCAGGTTGTCGGGACCCCGCTGGCGCGGGGCCCCGGTGAATGTCAGGCGGGGCGGGCGAAGCGGTTCGCCGGCCGCGCCAAGCCGAGGTGTTCGCGCAGGGTGCGGCCCTGGTACTCGGTGCGGAACAGGCCGCGCCGCTGCAACTCCGGCACCACCTGGGTGGCGAAGTCCTCCAGGCCGGCCGGCAGGTGCGGCACCAGCACGTTGAAGCCATCGGCGGCGCGGCCCTCGAACCAGGCCTGCAGCTCGTCGGCGATCTGTGCCGGGGTGCCGATCAGGCTGTGGTGGCCGCGCCCGCCGGCGATGCGCCGGCCGAGCTGGGCCAGGGTCAGGTTCTCCTGGCCGGCCAGCTCGGTGAGCAGCTTCTGCCGGCTCTGCTGGCCGTCCTGGGTCAGCGGCAGCTCGGGCAGCGGGCCGTCCAGCGGGTATTCGGAGAGGTCGAAGTTGCCGAGCATGCGCCCCAGCAGGGCGACGCCGACGCGGGGCTCCACCAGCGCCTGGAACTGCTCGAACTTCTCCTTCGCCTCGGCCTCGCTGGCGCCGACCACGACGAAGGCCCCGGGCATGATCTTCAGCTCGTCCTCGTGGCGGCCGAACCTGGCCAGGCGCCCCTTGAGGTCGGCATAGAAGGCCTGGGCCTTGGCCAGTGAAGTCTGCGCGGTGAACACCACGTCGGCGGTCTCGGCGGCCAGCTCGCGGCCGGTCTCGGAGGAGCCGGCCTGCACCACCACCGGCCGGCCCTGGGGCGAGCGGGCGACGTTGAGCGGGCCCTGCACGCGGAAGTGCTCGCCCTGGTGGGCGAGCACGTGGAGTTTGTCCGGGTCGTAGTACTGGCCGCTGGCCTTGTCGCGGAGGAAGGCGTCGTCCTCCCAGCTGTCCCATAGGCCGGTGACCACCTGGTGGAACTCCCGGGCGCGGGCGTAGCGCTCGGCGTGGCCCAGGTGAGCCTCGCGGTTGAAGTTGAGCGCCTCGGCGGCCGCGTCGGAGGTCACCAGGTTCCAGCCCGAGCGGCCGCCGGAGATGTGGTCCAGCGAGGCGAACTTGCGCGCCACGTGGTACGGCTCGTTGTAGCTGGTGGTGACGGTGCTCACCAGGCCGATGCGCTCGGTGACGGCGGCCAGGGCGCTGAGCAGGGTCAGCGGTTCGAAGTAGGTGGAGCGGGCCATGTGACTGGCGATGTCGCCGGTGGGCGCAGCGACGCTGTCGGCGACGAACAGGGCGTCGAACTTCGCCGCTTCGGCGATGCGTGCCAGGTGTCTGTACTGGGCGAAGTCGAGGGTGTCGGCGGGAACGTCCGGGTGGCGCCAGGCGGCCACATGGTGACCGGTGGCCATCAGGAAGGCGCCGAGGGAGAGCTGTCGGGATCGGGTCATGGTGTCGTTACCGGGGTCGGTGGGGGTGCCGCCCGGCCGCTCTGCGGCGGCTCGGGCGGTTCCTGCACGCAGGCGCGGGTCAGAAGTCGAAATCCTTGCGCAGCTGGACGCCGAAGTAGCGCTCGTCGTCCCGTGGCACGGCGCGGTAGATGTAGCTGCCGCCGCTGGCCAGGGACTGGGCGTAGGAGGTGTCGGCGAGGTTCTTGCCCAGCAGCGCCACGCGCCAGCCGGCGTTGTAGTCGGCCAGGGCGACGCTGGCGTTCCAGATGCCGTAGGCGCCCTGCACGGTGTCCGGGTTCTGGTCGAGGCTGAACTGCACCTCGTCCTGCCAGCTGTAGTCGGTGGACAGTTCCACATCCAGGCCGTTGTCCAGCGGGATGCTGTAGTCGGCGCGCACATAGGCCTTCCAGTCCGGGGTGAAGGGCAAGCGGCCGCCGTCGATGTTGCAGGTGGCGGCGGCGCCAGGCGGGCAGTTGAAGTGGTCCACCCGCGCCTTGGTGTAGGCCAGGGCGGCGGACAGCTTGAGCTGGCGGGTGGCCTGGAAGCTGGTGTCCAGCTCCACGCCCTGGGTCTTCACGCTGCCGGCGTTGATCAGGCGGGTCACCACCTGGTTGGCCACGGTGTCGAAGAAGTTCGCCTGGTAGTCGTCGTAGTCGGTGTGGAACACCGCCAGGTTGGCGCTCAGGCGCTTGTCCAGGGCGGTGGCCTTGAGGCCCAGCTCGTAGGAGTCGGAGGTCTCCGGCTTGAGCGCCCCGGTGTCGCGCGGCTGCATGTTGAAGAACACGTTGTAGGCCGGGCCCTTGTAGCCGCGCGAGTAGGTGGCGTAGCCCATCAGGTCGTCGCTGAAGTCGTACTGCAGGCCGGTGCGGCCGGACCAGCCGTCCTCGTCCACCGAGCCCGAGCTTGCGGTGGAGGGCTGGATGCCGGTGACGGCGGTGGCGGAGGTGGACGTGCGGCGGTGGTCGTATTCCAGGTCGTCGTGGGTCCAGCGCAGGCCGAACAGCGCGCGGAAGTCGTCAGTGAGGTTGAAGGTGTTCTCGCCGAACAGCGCGACGCTGTCGTTGGTCACGCTGTAGTCGGCGCGGCCGCTGTTGGGGGTGCCGCCGTTGACCGACAGGCGCCGGTAGGTCTCCTCGGAGCGGCCATGGAAGTAGTAGGCGCCGACCACGTATTCGTTGAAGCCGCCCTTGGGCGAGGCCAGGCGGAACTCCTGGGAGTACTGGTCGTAGTCCACCTCGCCCTTGTCGTGGGAGGCGGTCAGCGGCAGCTGCGCCGAGCGGTCGCCGTCCTGGTACTGGGTGTTGTCCCAGCCGCGCCAGGCGGTGATGGAGGTGAGGGTGAAGTCGCCCAGCTTCCAGTCCACCTGCCCGGACAGGCCGCTGTTGGTGTCCTCGACGTAGGTCTTGTAGTCGCTGCGGATGTCGCGGTTGTGGTCGCTCGGCACCACCGGGCGCAGGGCGCTGGCGAAGGCTGCGCTGCTGGTGGAGGTGATCACGCCGCTGGGCAGGGTGTCCTCGCCCTCCATGCGGTCGGCGATCAGGGTCACCTTGAACGCGTCGTCCGGCTCGAACACCAGCTTGCCGCGCACGCCCTTGCGGTCGTAGCCGTTGACGTCATGGCCGTTGGCGAGGTTCTCGACGTTGCCGTCATAGCGCCCCAGCAGGGTGCTCAGGGAGCCTTTCAGGGTGTCGCTCAGGCGTCCGCCGATGCCGAAGCGCAGGCGGTTCTCGTTGCCGCCGCCGAAGTGCGAGTAGTCCACGTAGCCGTGGCCCTGCTCGGGTGGGTCCTGGCTGACGATGTTGAGCACGCCGGCCGAGGCGTTCTTGCCGAACAGGGTGCCCTGGGGGCCGCGCAGCACTTCGATGCGCTCCAGGTCCAGCAGGTCCAGGGTGGATTGCCCGGGGCGGCCGAACACCACGCCGTCCACCACCGTGGCCACCGTGGGCTCGACCCCCGGCGAGGTGGAGATGGTGCCGACGCCGCGGATGAACAGCGAGGTGTCCTTGTTGGAGGCACCGGTGCGGTAGTTGAGGGTCGGCACCTGCTGGACGATGGCGCCGACGTTGTTGCGGTTGTCGCGCTCCAGCTGCTCGCCCTGCACCACGGAGACGGCCACCGGCACGTCCTGCAGGCTGGCTTCGCGGCGGGTGGCGGTGACGGTCACCGTCTTCAGCGTGGGCGCGGCCTTCCGGCCGTCGGCGGTGCTGTCGGGGGTGCGCTCGGCGGCCCCGGCGGCGCTCCCCAGCGCCGCCAGGAGGATGCCGATGGCCAGCGGGCTGCGGCGCCCGCCGTGGGAGGTGCGAAGGCCGCGCGGTGCGGCCGGATTGCTGTGGATGCTCATGCTCGTTTCACTGCCCTGCGGAGACCAGACGTGCCTGCTGCTTGGCAGGCTCCTTGTGGGCTGTCGCGGTCTGGTCTCGCTCGTGCGAGTGGCAGCAAAAAGGCAGACAGCCGTGCTTTGTTAGCGCTAACATCGCCAGTATCCGAGCGACACCAATAGATCGTCAAATAATTAAAAATTACTTTTATATGCCTACAAGGATGGTCAATCCATGAGCAGCCCCCGCAAGCGCCGAGGCGCAGGACGCGTCACCCTCAGCGCCGTGGCCGAGCGCGTCGGCGTCTCCGCCATCACCGTGTCGCGCTACTTCAACCAGCCGGAGCAGGTCTCCGAGGAACTGCGCGGGCGCATCGAAACGGCGGTGGCCGAGCTGGGCTACGTGCCCAATCTGGTGGCCGGCGGCCTGGCCTCTGCGCGCGGGCGCATCGTCGGCATGGTCATCCCCAACATCTCCGGGCCGATCTTCGCCAATACGATCCAGGGCTTCAGCGACACCCTGGCGCGCCACGGCTACCAGCTGCTGCTGGCCTCCAGCTACTTCTCCGAGGAACAGGAGGAGAGCGCCGTGCGCGCCTTCCTCGGCTGGTCGCCGGCGGCCCTGGTGGTCACCAGCCATTTCCACAGCCCCGGCACCGAGAAGATGCTCGCCGAGGCGGACATCCCGGTCGTCGAGGTCTGGGACTACCAGCCCGAGCGCGCGCCGATGCAGGTGGGCTTCCTCCACCGCGACGTGGGCGTCGCCGCCGCCCGCTACCTGCTGGACAAGGGGCACACGCGCATCGCCTTCGTGCAGAACAGCGCCGCCGGCGACTTCAGCGCCCTGGACCGCCGCGACGGCTACGCCGACACCCTGCGCGCCGCCGGCCACGAGCCCTGGGTCTTCGTGCCCAGCAGCGGGCTGGCGCCCTTCGAGGCCGGCAAGCAGGCCATGGAGGCGCTGATGAAGCGCTCCCCACGGCCGGACGCGATCATCTTCGCCAACGACAACCTCGCCGCCGGCGGCCTGCTCGCCGGCCAGCGGGCGGGCCTGGACCTGCCGGGCGACTGCGCGGTGATGGGTTTTGGCGACTACCCGTTCGCCGAGATGCTGCTGCCCAGCCTCACCACCATCCGACCGCCGGCGCTGGAGATCGGCGAGCGCGCCGCCACCCGGGTGCTGGAGGCACTGGGCGTGCTGCCGGTGGAGGGCGAGGTGGAGCGCCTGAATCTGCTCGACTGCCAGGTCATCGCCCGGGAAAGCGCGTAGAATCCGCGCGCCCTCGCAACAAGCCCTGCCTCTTGCCATGAATCCCTCGACCCTCCTCTCCCTCCCCCTGCTCGCCCTGGCCCTTGGCGGCTTCGTCGTCGGCAGCAGCGAATTCATCATCATGGGCCTGCTGCCCGAGGTGGCCCAGGACCTCTCCGTGAGCCTCTCCGACGCCGGCCTGCTGGTCAGCGCCTACGCCATGGGCGTGGTCATCGGCGCGCCGCTGCTGGGCCCGCTGCTGGGGCGCCTGCCACGGCGCCAGGCGCTGCTCTGGCTGATGGGCGCCTACGCCCTGGGCAACCTCGCCTGCGCCCTGGCCCCCAGCTACGAATGGCTGCTGGCGGCGCGCATGTTCACCGCCTTCAGCCATGCCGGCTTCTTCGGCTGCGCCACCCTGCTGGCCGCCGAGCTGGCGCCGCCCCATCGCCGCGCCTCGGCCATGGCGCTGGTGCTTAGCGGGCTGACCATCGCCAACGTGCTCGGGGTGCCGGCCGGCGCCTGGCTGGGCCAGGCCACCAGCTGGCGGGTGACCTTCATGGTGGTGGCGGGCCTGGGCCTGCTGACGCTGCTGGCGCAGTTCCTCTGGCTGCCGGCCACCGCCAGGCCGCAGCCCAATGCCGCCGGTGCCTGGGACGGCATCTTCCGGCGCCCGGTGCTGCATGCGCTGGGGGTGTGCAGCCTGTCGTCGGTGGCGCTGTTCGGTGTGTTCACCTACATCAGCCCGCTGCTGCGCGATGTCTCCGGTTTCAGCCCGGAGCACGCCAACTTCGCCCTGCTGCTGTTCGGCATCGGCCTGACCCTCGGCAACCTGCTGGGCGGGCGCCTGGCGGACAAGGGCTTCCGCTTCGCCCTGCCCGGGGCCTTCGCGGTGAGTGCGCTGTGCCTGGTGGGGCTGTTCGTCTTCGCCCAGGTGCCGGTGCTGGCGCTGGCCTGCCTGTTCCTCTGGGGCGTGGCGAGCTTCGCCATCTCCTCGCCGCTGCAGTTGCTGCTGGTGGAACAGGCCGGCGAATCCGCCAGCCTCGCCGCCACCCTCAGCCACGCGGCCTTCAACCTGGGCAACGCCAGCGGCGCCTTCGTCGGCGGCCTGTGGCTGAGCACCGGGATGGGCCTGGCCAACCTGCCGCTGATGGGCGTGGCCGTGCTGGTCGCCACCCTGCTGGTGTGCCTGCCCCTGCCGCGCCTGCGCGCCACCCGCGAGCGCCTCCAGGCGGCCGGGCAGATCCATTGACCCAGGCCCCGTGGGATGAAGCTGCACCCGTAGGAGGGATCGCGCTTCGCCGATCCACCGTCCAGCTCCAGGCCGCGCGCCGTGCATCGGAGTGATGGGCTTCGCATAGCTCAGCCCATCCTACGGGCGGTATGAGCCCCACCCGCGTGATGGCGATCGAGAGGGTTCGCGGTACGGAACCCCGGGAGCTGCGGGATCGGCCCGGGCGGGCTAGGCTCTGGCCTTTCCCACGCGACAGGAGCACGGACATGGAAGCAGAACGCCAGGCCATCGAGGCGGTGGTACGGGATTACGTGGAAGGCATGGTGCGGGCGGACGCGACGCTGTTGCGCGGCGCCTTCCATCCCGACAGCCGCATCGTCGGGCACTTCGGCCCGGACCTGCAGTGGCTCTCGCCGGAAGCCTTCATCGCCGGCCTGCAGGCCAAGGGGCCGGTGGTGGCCGAGGGCGAAGCGCCGGTGTGGCGGCTGGAGTCCCTGGACCTCACCGGCGACACCGCCCTGGCCAAGGTCACCGACGTCTACGCCGGCCTGGACTTCACCGATTACCTCTCGCTGCTGAAGATCGACGGCCGCTGGCGCATCGTGCACAAGCTGTTCCACCTGCACGGCTAAGGCCTGTCTCCGGGTGGATCACATCTCATCGACCCACCCCTTGCCCCCTCGACGCCCTACCCCGCCAGCACTTCGGCGAACAGCTGGCGCAGGTTGTCCACATCGTTGGCCGCCAGCTGGCGCAGCTGCTGGGCGAGCTGTGCATAACTCGGTGCGGGCGGCAGGTTGAGGTGGTGCGGCAGGATCTCCTCGCCGTCGCTCACCAGCAGGGCGAAGTGGATGCTGTTCTCCAGCTCGCGGGTGTTGCCCGGCCAGGGGTAGCCCTCCAGCGCCGCCTGGGCCTGGGCGCCGATCAGCGGCAGCGGCAGGTCGAGGCGCTGGGCGTAGATGCCGAGGAAGTACTCGGCCAGCGGCAGGATGTCGTCGGGGCGCTCGCGCAGCGGCGGCAGTTCCACGCGCCCTTCGTTGAGGTACTGGTAGAGCCGCTCGTCGAACTTGCCGGCACGCACCGCCTGGGCCAGGTCGATGCTGGTGGCGGCCACCAGGCGCACGTCCACCGGGGTCGGCTGCTGGGCGCCGACGCGGGTCACCTCGCGGCTTTCCAGGGCCGCCAGCAGGCGCGCCTGGAGCGGCAGCGGCAGGTCGCCGATCTCGTCCAGGTAGAGCGTCCCGCCATTGGCCGAGCCGAACCAGCCGGCACGGCTGCTGGCCGAGCCCGCATGGGCGCCGGGGGCGTGACCGAACAGCTCGGCCTCGGCGTAGGCCTTGCTGATGGCGCCGCAGTTGACCGCGACGAATAGCCCCGGCCGCTCGCTGGCGCGGTGGATCTGCCGCGCCAGCAGCTCCTTGCCGGTGCCGGTCTCGCCCTGGATCAGCACCGGCACGGCGGCCGGTGCCAGGTGTTCGATTTCCTCCCGCAGGCGCCGCGAACGGGCATCGACGAACACCAGCGCGCGGGCACGGATGCTCAGCGGGCTGCGGTCGGCGTCGGCGAAGGTCAGCAGGGGTTGGCCATTGGCTGGCTGGCTCATGGACGAAATCTCCCGCCGGGGCCTGCGCGCTGGCAGGTCCCGGACGTCACGCGATGAATGGAGGCGCGCCCGGCTCAGGCGCGCAGGCGGGCCAGTTGCTCGATGCGCCCCTGCAGGCGGTAGAGGTAGGCGAAGCCCTGCTCCCAACGCTGGTGGCCGGACTTCACGTTGATGTGCCCGGCGCCGGCGAGGATGGCCGGCTCGGCGCCCCAGTCACGGGCCAGTTGCAAGGCCCGCTGCGGGCTGGCTGCGTGGTCGTTGTCGGAGCCCACCAGCAGCGTGGGGAACGGCAGGGCCGTGCGGGGGATCGGCGCGAAGCCGGTGAGCGCGTCCGGGCAGCCGGGGCGCTCCACATCCGCCGGGGCGACCAGCAGCGCACCGCGCACCCGGCGCAGCACGTCCGGGTCGGCCTGGGCCGCCCAGTGGGCCACGGTGACGCAGCCCAGGCTGTGGGCGACGAGGATCACCGGCGTGCGCTCGGCATCGATGGCCCGCTCCAGCGCCGCCACCCAGGCCGCGCGGTCGGGTTGGTCCCAGTCGGCCTGCTCCACCCGCTGCGCGTTGGGCAGCGTGCGCTCCCAGTGGCTCTGCCAATGGTCGTCGGGGGAGCCCTGCCATCCTGGCAGGATCAAGTAGCGAATGGCCTGGCTGCGCATGGCGAGCCCTCCTTGCGAGACGTTCGATGAAGGGCAGTCTAGGGGCTCGTCATATATCTGTTAAGGAATAAGAATTTATTTACTTATGCATTATTAGCTTATAGCTGCAGGTCATCCTCGCCCCGCCAGACCGAGCGAGTAGGATGAGCCCCTCGCCCCCAGCACCGGAACGCGGCGCCATGCAGATCGACGACGAGCTGACCCTGAAGAAACTGGAGACCTTCCTCGCCTTCATGCGCGCGGGCAACCTGTCCCGCGCAGCGGCGGCGCTGGGCACCAGCAACGTCAGCGTGCACCGCGCCATCCACTCCCTGGAGAGCGCCCTGCGCTGCCCGCTGTTCAAGCACGAGGGGCGCAACCTGACGCCGCTGGAAAGCGCCTACGTGCTGGAGGAGAAGGCCCAGAAGCTGGTGCAGGACGTGCTCGACATGGTGCGCCTGACCCGCGAGGCGGCGGGTTTTTCCGCCGAGCGCTTCAAGCTCGGTGCGCTCTATTCGCTGACGGTGAAGACCGTGCCGCAACTGGTGATGGGCCTGAAGATCCGCCGCAGCGAGCTGAACATCGACCTCACCCTGGGCTCCAACGCCGACCTGCTCTACCGCCTGAAGAACCTGGAGCTGGACGCCATGCTGGTGTCCCTCGACGAGAGCGTCAGCGACCCGGACTGCGAGCAGCTGCCGCTGTTCTCCGACGACATCTTCCTCGCCGTGCCCACCGACTCGCCCTTCGCCGAGCAGCCGGAGGTGGACCTGGCGGACCTGGCCGACTCCACCTTCATCACCCTCACCCAGGGCTTCGCCACCCACCGCGACGGCGCGCGGGTGTTCCAGCAGGCGGGCTTCGAGCCGAAGGTGGCGATGCAGGTGAACGACATCTTCACCCTGCTCAGCATGGTCAGCTCCGGGGTCGGCTACGCCCTGCTGCCCGGACGCATCGCGGCGGTGTACGAGAACCGCGTGAAGCTCATCCCGCTGCAGGCGCGCTACCGCCTGCAGCAGCACATCGGCGTGGTCTTCCTCAAGGCCCGCGAGCGCGACCCCAACCTGCTCGCGCTGCTGGCCGAATGCCGCATGTACAGCCTGCGGCAGGGCCCGCACTGACCGCCGTCGAAAAACCCGGGCGAGCCCCTCAGCCGGCCAGGCCGCGCATCATGAAGAACAGCAGCGACGGGCCCAGCAGGCAGCCCAGGGCGGTGTAGAACGCGGCGGTCAGGCAACCGTAGGGCACCAGCTTCGGATCGGTGGCCGCCAGGCCCCCGGCCACGCCGCTGGAGGTGCCCATCAGGCCGCCGAAGATCACCGCCGTGCGCGGGTTGTCGAGGCCGATGAAGGGCGCCACGAAGGGCGTCGCCACCATCACCAGGATGGCCTTCACCAGGCCGGCGGCGATGGACAGCGCCATCACCTCGGAGCTGGCGCCGATGGCCGCGCCGGTCACCGGGCCGACGATGTAGGTCACCGCCCCCGCGCCGATGGTGGTCAGGCTCACCGCGTCGGTGTAGCCGAAGGCCAGCGCCACGCCGACCCCGGCGACGAAGGAGGTGCCGATGCCGAAGAACAGCGCCACTACCCCAGACACGCCGGCGCGCTTGAGTTCCTCGATGTTCACCCCGAAGGCCGTGGCGACGATGGCGAAGTCCCGCAGCATGGCGCCGCCCAGCAGGCCGATGCCGGACAGCAGCGGGATGTCCACCAGGCCCTTCTGCCCGCCGGTCATCACGCCGCCCACGTAGGACAGCACCAAGCCGAGGAAGATGGCGATGGCCGAGCCGTGCAGGCGGCCCCGGGTGAGCCTGTCGGAGAGCCAGTAGGACAGCCACATGGTGACGCCGATGACGGCGAAGCCGCTGATCAGCCCGTAGCCGTTGATCACTTTCAGCATGGATTCGTACATGGCGGTCACCGTTGCGCAGGCTTCAGGGCATCAGCGGCGGCCGCCGCGTCGGGCTTCTTTTGGCCGAGGCGGTCCAGCACCGGGACCATGGCGAAGCCGAGGACCACCGCCGCGATGCCGGCGAGGATCGCCATGGGCCCGCCGGACAGCGCGCCGAGCACGTTCTGCTGGGCGGCCATGGCGACCACGATGGGGATGTAGATGGCGCTCCAGAATTCCACCCCCTGCTCGCTCTTGGCGCCCATCAGGCCGCGCTTGTGCAGGGCGCTGCCGACGAAGATGAGCAGCAGCATGGCGATGCCGACACCGCCGACGTTGGCGGGAACGCCCAGGAGCTTGCCCAGGAGTTCGCCGATGAACAGGCCGAGAAGGGTACACAGGGCCAGGAAGGCCACACCGTAGATGATCATTGTTGTTGTCCTCGTGTTCGGGTCGAAGTGGCTTGTTTTTATCCTTCGAGTTGCACGGCGTTTATCGGGAGTGCTCCACCTCCTGGCGCAACAGGGCGTCCAGCGTATCCAGGCGGGCGCCCTGAAAGGCGATCACCGCCCCTTTTTCGAACACCCGCCGCGCCAGGCCGCTGAGCACGGCGCCGGGGGGCAGCTCGATGAACAGGCGCACGCCGCGCTCATAGGCGGTGCGCAGGGTGCCGTGCCAGTCGACCACGCGGCACATGTTGAAGGCGAGGTCGTCGCGCAGGCGCTCCGGGTCGTGGATCGGCCGCGCGGTGGTGCCGCTGAGGTAGCGGATCGCCGGGCGCCGCAGCGGCACCTCGGCGAAGGCCGCCGCCAGTTCACGGGCCGGCGCTTCCAGCAGCGGGCAGTGGGACGGCACGCTCATCGCCAGGCGCTTCGCCAGGCCGGCCCCCAGGGCGCGGGCCCGCTCGGCGACGGCGGCCATGGCGGCGTCGCTGCCGGCGATGACGATCTGGTTGTCGGCGTTGAGGTTGCCGATGAACACCGGGCCCTCGGCCTCGGCCAGCAGCCCTTCCACCGTGGTCAGGTCCAGCCCCTGCAGGGCGGTCATGCCGTAGCCCTGTGGATAAGCCCGCTGCATCAGCTCGCCCCGCAGGGCCACCAGGCGCAGGGCATCGGCGAAGTCCAGGGCGCCGGCCACCACCGCCGCCGGGTAGGCGCCGATGGACAGCCCGGCCACGTAGTCCGGCGCCGGGCTGCGCGCCAGCAGCAGGCGCGCGCTGGCGACCCCGGCGATGAGCAGGCAGAGCTGCACCGCACGGGTGGAGCGCAGGGCCTCGGCGCTGTCGAGCCGGGCCAGGTCCTGCCCCAGCACCTCGGCGGCCTCGTCCAGGCAGGCACGCACTTCCGGCGCTGCCGGCAGGGCCTGGAGCATGCCGGGCTGCTGGGCACCCTGGCCGGGGAAGGCGAACAGGCTGCTCATGCCACGTCCTCCCGGGGCTGCCAGGGGTTATCCACAAGCCGCGCGCCGGCATCGCACTTGAGCAGCACGCGGCGGGCGCTGCCGCCCCACTCGCGCAGGGCCACGCCGCCCCGGGGCGTCTGCAGTTGCAGGTCGACGCGGCAGGGCAGGTCTTCGAACAGCACCAGCAGCTCCCGCGCCCAGGCGCGCGGCAGGGGCTCGGCGCTGCGCAGCAGCAGGTCGAGGTCACTCTCCACGTGCAGCACGTCGCGTCCGGTGGCGAGCTGGTAGCCCACCCCGCCAGTGGGGCCCCAGGGCAGGCCGAGGGCGTCCATCAAGGGCGTCACCTGGGCCAGGGCCCGCAAGGCCGGCAGTTCGCCCGGCGCGCGCAGGCGCAGTTGCTCGGGGGCGAGGCGTCGCTGTACGGCGGCGACCGGCATGCAGGCGGCGAAACGCTCGGCGCGGGTGGCGCCACGCACCCCCACGGCCACCTGGCCCGCCGGGCAGCACGCACGGCGCACCACCACCGGCAGCCCGGCGGCCAGCACCTGCCGCGCCCAGGCCGGGGCCTCGACGGGCAACCGGTCCGGGGCCAGGCCCCAGAGCAGGTCGTGTGGCTGGAGGCGGTCCATGGCGGGCTCCCGGCCGGGCCTTACCACTGCGCCCGCAACTGGGCACGCACCGCCGAGGAGGCGGCGCGGTTCTCGGCGCCCAGGCGGTTGGACAGGTCGGTGCCGGTGCCGATGTCCGCCACGGCGCGCACCAGGCAGTCGCGCACCCGGTCGAGGTCGGCGGCGCCGGGGCTGTCGGGGTTATCCACAGCCAGGCGCTCCCAGAGCAGGCCGAGGGAGGCGTAGTTGTCCAGGTCGTAGGCCATGGGCGGCACCTTGGCCGCCAGGGCTTCCAGCTCGTCGACGCTGCGCAGGGTGATGCGCGCGGCGGCGGCCTTGCCCATGGCGTGGACCATCACCCCGGCATCGTCCAGGGCGATCAGCCGCTGGGCCTGGTAGCCGTGGGCGAGAAAGGCGCCGGACATGGCCTTGCCTACCAGCAGGCCGATCACCGGGTGCCCGGCGAGGCGGGCACGGGCGTAGGCGTCCACCGCTCCGGCCAGGGCCTGGTGGATGCCCAGGGCCTCTTCGCGGCGGCCGTAGGCCTGGCTGGGCACGTCCACCACGGCCACCAGCACGCGCTTGTCGGCACGCCCGGCATCGGCCTGGATGGCGTCATCCACGGCCTTGGCCAGGCCCCAGCCTTCCAGCAGGCCCACCTCGCCGTTGCGGGCGCGGGGGAAGGGGTTGCGCGGGTCGGGCACCACGGCGATGAAGCGCGCGGCGCGGCTGCCCACCTCGCCGTCGATCACCTGCACCGAAGCGGGGAAGCCCGCCAGCGGGGTGCCGCCGGCCAGGCCGTGCAGCCAGTTCAGTCCTCGGCTCATTGCAGCTCTCCCTGGTAGAGGACGCGCACCTGGGCGGCGTCCAGTTGGTCACAGTCCTCCCCCAGCCGGGCCAGGCGGGCGAGGAATTCGTCGGGGCGGCGGCAGCGCGGGGCGGCGGGTTCACCAGCCGCCAAAAGGCCGGCCAGGGCCTCGCGCAGGGCCGCCACATCATCGGCCACGTAGGCGTCGGCCAGCCCGCAGGCGTGGCGCTGTTCGCCACCGGTGAGGCTCCAGATGAAGGGCCGGTCGCGGGCGTCGTACTCCTCGATGCCGGCTTCCTGCTCGATCACCTGGGGGCCGTTGAGGCCCAGGCGCGCCTCGCGGGTCACCAGCAGGTGGCTGCACAGGCCGGCGGCGATGGACATGCCGCCGAAGCAGCCGACGGCCCCGGCGATCACGCCCACCACCGGCTGGTGCTGGCGCAGGGCGACGATGGCGGCCTGGATCTCGGCGATGGCGGCCAGGCCCAGGTTGGCCTCCTGCAGGCGCACGCCGCCGGTTTCCAGCAGCAGCACGGCGGCAGTGGGGATGCCCTGGCGGTTGTCTTCCACCGCCAGCTCCAGGGCGCCGGCGATCTTGGCGCCGCCGACCTCGCCCAGGCTGCCGCCCTGGAAGGCGCCCTCGATGGCGGCGATCACCAGGGGGCGGCCGTCGAGGCTGCCCTTGGCCACCACCACGCCGTCATCGGCCTGGGGCACGATGCCCTGCTGCACCAGCCAGGGCGACATGAGGCGATCGAAGGGGCCGAGCAGCTCGCGGAAGCTGCCGCCGTCCAGCAGCGCGCGAGCGCGCTGGCGGGCACCCAGTTCGACGAAGCTGCGGGCCGCCAGCAGGCGGGCGGTATCAGTCATGGGCCACCTCCTCCAGGGCCTGCTCCAGGCGCAGGCGCACCACCCCCGGCGTGGCGCCGAAGTCGTGGATGTCGATGTTCAGGGCCGGCAGCTGCTGGCCGGCGAAGAGGCGCTGGAACAGCTGCGTCCAGCGCGGGCCGCTGCCGTTCACCGAGGTGATCACCTGGATCGCCAGGGTGCCGGCACGGCCGGGTTCCAGCAGCACTTCCAGGTCGCCGGAGCCGACGCAGCCCACCAGGGCGCGGCCGCGAGCGGGTTGCCCGGCGGGGAATTCGAAGGTCAGGGTTTCCATGTCACAGGCTCCCGGCTTGATCGAGGAACAGGCAGGCGGCCAGCAGGTCGGCGGCTCCGCCCGGGGATACGTTGAGGGCCAGCAGGCGCGCCTCCAGTGCGCGCAGCTGACGGCGCCCGGCGAGGCTGGCGGCGCCCCCGGCGGCGAGCACCGCGCGGGCACCGTCGCGGGTGGCCTGCAGCCCCTCCGGGCCGGCGCGCCAGAGCACGCAGGTGTCGGACAGCTCGGCCATGATCGCCAGCAGCGCATCGAGCCGGGCGTTCTGCTCGCCGGCTCCGGCCGCGCGGCTGCGCTGCAGCTGTGGCAGGCCGTGGTCGAGGGCGGCGGGGAAGCCCAGCTGGGCTTCTTCCCGCGCACCGCGCACGCCGTAGCGACGGCACACCTCGGCCCCGTGGCTGCGCGGCGCGGGGGCGGCCGGGTCGTCGATCAGGGCGATGCGCGCGGCCCGCAGGGCGATGGCGCGGGCGTCGCGGCTGTCGGGCTCCAGCGCCCAGGCCGCCACCAGCAGGCCGAGGGCCCAGATGGCCCCCCGGTGGGTGTTGACCCCGGCGGTGGTGGCGAGCATCGCCGCCTCGCCTTCGCGGCCGATGCGGCCCAGGGCTTCGCGCAGGGGCACACCGACCTCGCCGTGCTGCAGGGCGGCCTCGGCCATCTGCCGGAAGCAGGGCCAGAGCGACAGCGCCGAGGCGTGCATCAGGCCCAGGTGCAGGTCGGTGTGGGCGCCGCTGCCGCGCCGGTCCACCAGGCCCGGCTTGGGCGTGAGGTCGGCCTCGTCGATCAGGGCGTCCACCGCCCGGTCCGCCAGCCAGTCGGCCAGGGGCAGGTCGGCGTCGCGTAACGTGAGTGCGCTCATCACCAACTCCTGAAACGGGCGGGCGGGTTGTAGAGGCCGCCGGACCACTCCACCAGCTCGGCGATACTCTTGGCCGCGAGCAGCTCGCGGCTGGCGTCGGTGCGGCGGATGCCGAGGTCCTCGGGCAGGGCGATGAGCCCTTCGCGGCGCATGCGCTCGGTGTCCCTGGGGTCATGGCGCAGGCCGATGGCGGTGACCCCGGCGACGGCGGCGATCATGGCGCGGCGTTCCTCATCGGAGCGCGCCTTGTACAGGTAGGCGATGCCTTCCTCGGTGAGCAGGTGGGTGACGTCGTCGCCGTAGATCATGATCGGTGCCAGGGGCATGCCGGTCTTCCGGGCCACGTCGACGGCGTCGAGGGTCTCGACGAAGGTGGGTTTGCCGCCTTCCTGGAAGGTTTCCACCATCTGCACCACCAGCTTCTTGCCGCGCGCCAGCAGGGCCTCGGGTTCGGCGCGCATGTCCAGCCAGGCGGGGGTGGAATGGCGCCGGCCGCGCGGGTCGTGGCCCATGTTCGGCGCGCCGCCGAAACCGGCCAGGCGGCCCCGGGTGACGGTGGAGGAATGGCCGTCGCCGTCCACCTGCAGGGTGGCGCCGATGAACAGGTCCACCGCGTACTGCCCGGCCAGCTGGCACAGCATGCGGTTGGAGCGCAGGGAGCCGTCGCGACCGGTGAAGAACACGTCCGGGCGCTGGGCGATGTAGCCCTCCATGCCCAGCTCGGTGCCGAAGCAGTGCACGCTTTCCACCCAGCCGGTCTCGATGGCGGGGATCAGCGTCGGGTGCGGGTTGAGCGTCCAGTTGCGGCAGATCTTGCCTTTCAGGCCCAGGGACTCGCCGTAGGTGGGCAGGATCAGCTCGATGGCGGCGGTGTTGAAGCCGATGCCGTGGTTGAGGGACTGGACGTTGTGTTTCTCGTAGATGCCGCGGATCGCCATCATCGCCATCAGCACGTGCACCGGCTTGATGTGGCGCGGGTCGCGGGTGAACAGCGGCTCGATGTAGAAGGGCTTGTCGGCCACCACCACGAAGTCCACCCAGGAGGCGGGGATGTCCACGCGCGGCAGGTCGCGCACGTCGTCCACCAGCTGGTTGACCTGGGCGATGACGATGCCGTCGGAGAAGGCCGTGGGCTCCACCAGGGCCGGGGTGTCCTCGGTGCTGGGACCGGTGTAGAGGTTGCCCTCGCGGTCGGCCATGAAGCCGGCCACCAGGGTGACGTTGGGGATCAGGTCCACCACCAGCCGCGAGTACAGCTCGATGTAGGTGTGGATGGCGCCGACTTCCAGCAGGCCGTCTTCCATCAGCTGGCCGATGCGCAGGCTCTGCGGGCCGGCGAAGGAGAAGTCCAGCTTGCGGGCGATGCCGCGCTCGAACAGGTCCAGGTGCTCGGCGCGGCTGACGCTGGGCATGATCATGTGCAGGTCGTGCAGGCGGCCGGGGTCGGCCTTGGCCAGGGCGCGGGAGAGGAAGTCCGCCTGCTTCTGGTTGTTGCCTTCGAGCACCACCCGGTCGCCGGGGGCGATCAGGGCTTCGAGGGCCTCGACGATACGCTCGCCGGGCAGCACCGCGCCGTCGGCGAGGTGGCGCACGCGGTCGAGGCGGCGCTGCTTTTCCGCGCGCCGACGCGACCACTGCGGCGGGGAGGTGGGTGTTGTTGTCATGGTGGCTCCACGGGTTCCGCTGTCGTGGAGCGAACCTTAGGAGCGCGACCGGCTGGTCATCAATCAAGCCCGGCGGCGGATCGTTACGGCCAAGTTAACGATCCGCTGCGGTGGGGGGCCGGATGTGGACCCCGCTCCACCGGTCCACCATGCGGAGTTGGGCATGACTCCGCTGGTGGACGTGAAAAGCGACGTCCACCCTTGCAGGCCTTCGAGATCGCCGTGTTGGACCGGCAGTCAGAACGCCCTTTCCAGGTCGATCACCAGGGCACGGTAGCCGACGCTGCCGGGCTGGCGGCTGTGGACCTTGAGCTCCACCTGCACCTCCTGGGTGCCGTATTTCACCTCGTTGAGCACGCTGGTGGTGAGCTTCTCCGGGGTCAGGTAGCCCACCGAGGCGGAGTAGATGAACTGGGTGTCGCGGTCGGCGCGGTACTCCACCACCGAGGTGATGGGGCTGTACCACGCGTCCCCGCGTTCCTTGCCGTATTCCCACACCTGCTCGACGGTGCCCCGGGCTTCGTCGATGCGGTACTCCACCGCGCGGCTGTAGTTGCCGGCGAGCCGGGTGGGGGCGAAGTTTCGGCCCCAGCCGTTGTCGAACACGGTCAGCGTGCCGCGCCCGCTGAGCCAGGCGGTGTGCTGGGTCCAGGACCAGTCGAAGCCCTCGGCGTAGACACCGTCCTGCTCCGCCAGCGCCTGGCCCTGGGCGTCCACCGGGGTCAGCACCTTGGCGCGCAGGCGCTCGGGCCAGCCCTTGGGCGAGGCGAGGATCCACTTCACCTGCTTGTCGCGGCCGATCTTCACCACACCCTGGTGGCGGGCCGAGATGATGAGGCTGTCGTCGCTGGGGTCGTAGTCGATGGCGTTGACGTGGGCCCAGTTGCGCCCGGTGCCGACGCCGGGGGTGTCGCCGAAGGGCAGGTCGCCTTCGAGCCGTTCGTTGGCGGCGGTGTCGTCCTGCTTCTCCACACCGGCGGGCAGCTGGAGGGCGGCCTTGCCGAGGGTCTCCAGCAGCTCGCCGCGATAGGGGTCGAGGATCTGGTTGAGGTCCCA
Source organism: Pseudomonas sp. FeS53a (assembly GCF_000931385.1). Taxonomy (NCBI): domain Bacteria; kingdom Pseudomonadati; phylum Pseudomonadota; class Gammaproteobacteria; order Pseudomonadales; family Pseudomonadaceae; genus Pseudomonas; species Pseudomonas sp. FeS53a. The sequence goes on along the minus strand of NZ_JYFT01000049.1, from coordinate 12,633 downwards.
GAACTCCAGCACGTCGCCGGCCTCGCTGACTTCGATGATGTGGTCGCGGATGGAGCGCACGCGCTTGCCGTCGGGGCGGCGGTAGTCGCTGGTGCCGACCCGCAGCAGGTAGGTGCCGTGGGGCGTCTCGCGGATCTCGTGGGAGAAGTCGGCGAACTTGTCCGGCAGGTTGCGTTGCCAGATGCGCCGGCCCAGCAGGTCGTACTTGGAGTAGGTCTGGCCCTGGCCCCAGATCAGCTTGCCGTCGCGGGTCTGCTGGAAGCCCATGGTGCCGCCCAGGCCGTCGCGGCGGTTGGAGTCGTGGATGCGTTCGATGTCCAGGTACCAGCGCACGTCGCCATTGCTGTCGGCGATCCAGTTGTTGCCCACCTGGTCCCATTCGGCGGCGCCGCCCAGGGCGTTCCACTTGAAGGCACGGCCGCCGGGGATCTCGCCCAGCAGGTGGTTGAACAGGTACAGACGCTGCTCGAAGCCGGGCGCGACCTTCACCGGCTCCACCTCCGGCAGCGCGGCGGTCTGGCTGGCGACCACCGGCAGGCGCACCGCCGGGGCATACACCTGGTAATGCTCGACGATGCGCTCGCCATCGAGCTTGTAGGTCACCTCCACCTGGTTGACGTGGTCGGGGTAGAGGCCGAACACCGGGATGCCGCCGTGGGTCCAGAGCGCGCTGTCGGAGACCTCGTAGGCCAGGGTCACGCCGCGTTCGCCACGGCCCAGCACGCGGACATGGGCGGCGCTGATGGCGCGCCCGCCATCGCGGATCACGGCGGTCAGCGGCGCCAGCTGGTAGGGGTTGACCACCACGTCGCCCAGCAGGCGGGTGTCGGGGGTGGGTACGCGGGCGGTGATGCAGGCGCCTTCGGGCAGTTCGGGGGTTTCGGTCTTGGCGTTCATGGCCTGTGTCCTTCGAGAAGCCCCGGGAGCGGATTCGCTCCCACGGGGCGGGGGTGATCAGGGGTGGGTGGAGACGCGGAACTGGTCCAGGGCCGGCGGCGTGACCGCCTGCTCGGAGCGCGGGGTGCCTTCCGGGACCCAGTCGTAGGGCACCGGCAGCGCGCGGTAGAGCCAGTTGCTGCGGGCGTTGCCCAGGGGCGCCTTGCCGACGTAGGGGCTGACGTATTCCCAGACGATCTCGCCCTTGGCGGTGACCTGGAACACCCGGCCGAACTTGCCTTCGTCGATCAGGGTGTTGCCGTTGGGCAGGCGCCGCGCGCTGCTGATGAAGGCGCTGAAGAAGGCCCAGCCCGGCTGGCCGCTGTCGGCGGCGCTGTACTGCCAGACGATCTCGCCCTTCACCGGGTCGATCTCCAGTACCCGCGAGCCGCCCAGCAGGCTCAGCGGCACGCGCGGGTAGCCGGCCTCGCCCTGGTTGTCGAACACCAGCAGGTTGCCGGCGCCGGGCAGGCCGGCGGGGATGATGTGGGCATCGTGCTGGCCGGAGAACTGGTCCACCGGGCGCGGCACCTGGGCCGGCGCGTAGGGGTTGAGCCTGGGCAGGTTGGGCCCCAGGCGCCAGGCCACCTTGCCGGTCTGGCGGTCGATGATGGCGATGAAGTTGGCCTCGCGGGAATCGAGCAGCAGGTTGTCCGGGTGGAAGCGCTTGTCGCCGCCGTCGAACCATTTGTTCGGGCCCACCGGGCCGAGGTTGTTGATGTGCAGCACGTCGGGGTTCTTGCTGGCGCGCACCAGCTTGAGTTGCTCGGCGGTGAAGCCGAACTCCTCCAGGTGCTCGGAGGCGGTCCAGCTCCAGGCCACCTTGCCGGCGGGGGTGACCTCGTAGATCACGTCGTCGATCACCTGGGGCACCTCGAAGCCCTTCACCGGGTGCAGCCGGTTGGCCAGCACCAGGGTGTTGCCGTTGGCCAGCCGGCGCTGGTCATGGTGCTGCTGGGCGGCGCCGCCCGGGGCCTTCTCGCCCCATTGCCAGACCACCTTGCCGTCCCAGTCCAGCTCGCCCACCACCTTGTTGCGCAGGCCGTTGCCAGCGGAGGCCAGCTTGCTCGGCTCCTTGACCTCTTCGAGCTGCACGAACAGGTGGCCGCGCTTGCCGCCGTTGAGCGCCGGGTCGATCAGCGCGGCGGGGAAGCCGGCGTTTTCCCAGCGCCGCACCTCGTTGCCGTTCATGTCGATGAGGTGGGTCTGCTTGTCCGGCGCGCTGAAGATCACGTAGCCGTTCCAGGCCCGCGCCGGGTCGTAGATCGTCACCCCGGTGGGGTAGACGCTGGGGGCCGCGACGGCCTGGCCGGCGACCAGGGCGGCGGCGAGGCCAAGTGCGTTGAATTTCATGGTTCTTTCCTTGTGGGTAAGGGGCTCGCGTAGCCCCGCTGACTCAGAAGTCGTATCGAGCAGTGGCGCCGAGGGTTCGCGGCGTTCCGAGGACACCGGCATAGCCGCCGTTGGCGGAGTTCCACAGGCTGGTGAAGTAGGTCTTGTCACCGGCGTTCTTCAGCCACAGGGAGAGGTCGAGCACGCTGTCGCCCTGGTCCAGGCGCACGCCACCGGAGAGGTTGACCACCGCGTAGCTGGGGATCTGCCCGTACTCGGAGTCGTCGATGGTGCCGACGGCTTTCGAGCGGAAGGCGTAGCTGGCGGTGACGTAGGGCTCGATGCGGTCCTGCAGCTGCCAGCGGTACTCGCCGTTGAGGTTGGCGATGTACTTGGAGGCGCCCACCACCTGGTGCCCCGAGAGGTCGCAGGAGGCCGGCGCGCCTGGGGCGAAGCCCACTTCCGGCGCGCAGGGCGCGTCCTTGTAGGCGAGGTAGCGCACGTCGTTCCACGAGCCGTTGGCGTTGAGCGTCAGGCCGCGCACCGGTTGCCAGGTGGTCTCCACTTCCAGGCCGCGCGAGCGCACCGAGCCGGCGTTGGTCAGGTAGGAGGTGCGCGTGCCTTCGTCGTAGGCGTTGGCCTGGTAGCCGTGGACCTCGGTCCAGAACAGGTTGGCGTTGAGCAGCAGGGTGCGGTCCAGCAGCGTGCTCTTGAAGCCGATCTCGGCGTTGTTGGCGCGCTCGGTGCCCACCAGCAGGGAGTCGGCGCCGGCAGTGGGGGCGCTGGCCACGGTGAGGTTGATGCCGCCGGATTTCTCGCCGTGGGACAGCGAGGCGTAGCCGAGCAGGTCGGGGTTGATCTGGTAGCTCAGGGCGAGCAGGCCGGAGGGGCTGAAGCTGTGCTGGCTGAGGTCGCCCGAGTCGTAGGCCCCGACCCGGCCCCGGCGCGCGGTGGCCGCCGCGCCGCTGACCGCCGCGCCGCCGGTGGGGGCGAAGCGCTCGACCCAGGCGTCCTTCTCCTCGTAGGTGCCCCGGATGCCGGCGGTGAAGTCCAGGCGCTCGGTGAGGTGCCAGGTGGCCTGGGCGAACAGCGCGTAGCTGTCGGTGTCGATGTGGCCGTCGCCCTGGGTGGTGACATTGGCCAGGGCGCCGGCGGGCGTGCCGTTCCAGATGTCGGCCTGGGGCCCGTAGTAGGTGAAGGCGTGGTTATCCAGGTCCTGCTTGAAGTAGTAGGCGCCCAGCACGTAGTCGAAGGCGTCGCCCTTGGGCGAGGCCAGGCGGATTTCCTGGGAGTACTGCTTGTCGCGCACCGAGACGCCGGCGTTGATCGCCGCCGAGACGTTGAGGCCGTCGTCGTTGCGCGGGGTGAAGTCCCACCAGCGGTAGGCGCTGATGGAGGTGAGGGTGAAGTCGTTGGGCAGGGTCCAGTTGGCCTCCACCGAGGTGCCGCCCTGGAACACCGTCACCTGCTGGTCGGAGTCGAAGTTGACCTTGCGATCCTTGCCCGAGACGAGGGTGGCGCCGGCTGCGGCGGCACGCTGCTCGTAGCGGTTGACGCCGTTGATGGTGGGGCCGGTGCTGTACAGGCTGAGGATGCCGTTGTTGGAGTCCTCCTCGTTGTATTCGCCGATCCAGCGCAGGTTGAAGGTTTCGCTCGGCTCGAACAGCAACTGGCCACGGAAGCCCTGGCGCTTGCCGCCGTTGAGGTCGTCGCCGTTGTAGAGGTTCTTCACGTAGCCGTCGTCTTCGGTGCGGTAGGCCGACAGGCGCCCGGCGAGGGTCTCGGTGAGGCCGCCGGAGACGCTGCCCTGGGTCTGCCAGTAGCCGTCCTCGCCCACCGAGCTCTGGATGCTGCGCTCGGTGGTGAAGGTGGGTTTGCGCGAGGTGATGTTGAGCACGCCGGCGGTGGTGTTCTTGCCGAACAGGGTGCCCTGGGGCCCGCGCAGGACCTCCAGCTGCTCCACGTCCAGCAGGTCGAACACCGCCATCCCCGGGCGGCCCAGGTAGACGTTGTCCAGGTAGACGCCGACGCTGCCTTCCAGGCCGTCGCTGGCCGGGTTGTTGCCCAGGCCACGGATGGAGATGCTCGACTGGCGGGCGTGGACGTAGGCGACGTTGGTACTGGGCACCAGTTGCTGCAGGTCCTGCACGCGGTAGATGCGCTGGGTCTCCAGGGTCTCGGCGCCGAGCACGCTGATGGGCGTGGGCACGCTCTGGGCGCTTTCCTCGCGGCGGCGGGCATTGACGGTGACGGTGCCGAGGCGCTTTTCCTCGCTGGCGGCGGGCTTCTGCGCGCCGGTCGCCGCGGGGGTGTCGTTGCCGGCGGTTTCGGCCTGGGCCAGCCCAGCGGCGGCCAGCAGCACGGCGAGCGCCAGCGGTTTGAAGGACGGTGAAGGGCCGCTCGTGATGGCGAGGCGGCGCGGGATGACGCGATTCATGCACATGCTCCTGTGGGGTCAGCCGAGCGAGCACTTCCGTATGGCGGAACCGAATCGCGGTGGCGAATCACTTATTCATCAATTGCATATCAATAGTTGTATTTCGTTTTTTGAGGAATAAGAGATTGCCTTTATAAGGAGCGGGGGCCGCCTGCGGCAATTGCAATCCACCGAATCTTTTCATGTAGAAAATGCATATCGACCTGCGCCAGCTCCGCCACTTCGTGGCCCTCGCCGAACACCGCAGCTTCGTCGCCGCCGCGGCGGCGGTGAACCTTTCGCAGTCGGCCTTCAGCCGCAGCATCCAGGCCCTGGAACACAGTGCCGGCTGCCGCCTGGTGGACCGCGCGAGCAAGGAGCTGCGCCCCACCCGGCAGGGCCTGCTGGTGCTGGAGCATGCGCGGCGCCTGGTGCACGGTGCGCACAACCTGGCCAACGAGATCGGCCAGTTCAACGGCCTGCAGTCGGGGACGGTGCGCTTCGGCAGCGGCCCGGCGCCGGCGGCGCAGCTGATCCCGCGCGCGGTGGGAAGCTTCATCGGCGAATTCCCGCAGGTGCGGGTGCAATTCCAGGTGGACGCCTGGCAGGAGCTGAACCGGCGCCTGGTCAGCGAGGAGATCGAGTTCTTCGTCGCCGACACCCGCCGCTTCGAGGCGGACCCCGACTACCGGGTGCACAAGCTCAAGCCGCAGAAGTGGCATTTCTGCTGCCGCGCCGGCCATCCGCTGGCGCAGCGGGAGGCGGTGCATACGACGGACATCTTCGCCTACCCGCTGGCCACCACCTTCCGCCCCCCGAACATCCGCAAGGTGCTGGTGGACTACAGCGGCCGCCAGGACTTCACCCCCAACGTCGAATGCGAACACGGCTACGCGCTGCTCAACGTGGTGCTCAACTCCGACGCCATCGGCATCGCCGGCCAGAGCAACCTCGCGCCCTTCCTCCGCGAGGGCGCCCTGGTGGCGCTGCAACCGGTGGACCTGCCGGCCGACCTGGAGGAGTGCTACACCCGCTACGGCGTGGTCAGCCGCGTCGGCTACAGCCTCTCGCCCCTGGCCCAGGCCATGGTCCGCCACATCACCGAGGCGGACGAGGCCACGCCCGCCGGGCTCGCGGGCCTTGAGACAGACCGATTCGGGGTCTGACCGCTATCGCCCCCCGAGGCCGCCACCCCGCGCACGGCTCCGGCTTTTCCGTGGGAGCAAGTTCATTCGCGAAGGGATCGGCACCGATGCGTTGGGCCTCGCTTCACCGGTCCACCATGCGGAGTGGACCGGTACTCAGAACTCCAGGGTGCTGGAGAGCTGCACCAGGCGCGGGTCGCCAATGGAGACGTTCCACTGGTTCACCGAGGAGCTGTAGTAGGTCTTGTCGAAGAGGTTCTTCACGTTGAGCTGGAGCTTGAGGCGCTTGTCGTTGCCCAGGGGCGTTTCGTAGCTGGCGAAGGCGTCGGCGACGGTGTAGTGGGGCAGCTCGAAGCTGTTGGCGACATCACCCTCGCGGGAACCCACATAGCGACCACCCAGGCCGGCACGCAGGCGGTCGCCGTCGAACAGCGGGCCGAAGTCGTAGACGGCCGAGAGCGAAGCGGTACGCCGGGCGACATTCTGCAGCTCATTGCCCTTGTAGAGCGGGTCCTTGGTCAGCTCTGCATCCAGCCACGCGAAGGTGCCGATCAGGCTGAGGTTGTCGGTGACCTGGCCGGTCACATCCAGCTCGATGCCCCGTGAGCGGACTTCGCCAACCGCGCGGTTGGAGCCATCGAGCTCGGTCACGGCGACGTTCTCCTTGACGATGTCGAACAGCGCCAGGGTGCCGGTGATGCGGCCGGGCATGTCCAGCTTGGCGCCAAGCTCCCAGCTTTTGCCTTCCTCCGGCGCCATCTCGTTCACCGACCCGGTGCCGGTCAACGGTGCAATGGTCGAATTGGGCTTGAACGACTCGGTGTAGCCGCCGTAGAGGGACAGCTCGTCGGTCATCTTGTAGACCAGGCCGACCCGGGGCACCCAGAGCTGGCCGTCGATGTCGGTGTTCTTCTTGAACGGACGGCCCCGGCCGGCGAGCTGGTCGTAGAGCTGGTAGCGGGCCCCGGCGATGAAGATCCACTGCTCGTTGAGGTGCACCGAGTCCTGGAAGAAGGCGGACTGGCTGACCACGCGGTCGGTCTGGTCGCTTTCGCCGGCGGCCACCGTGGTGGGCACCGGTACCTGGCCATAGACCGGGTTCCAGGGGTTGAAGCTGACGGTGGTGGTCTGGCGGATCAGGTCCTCGCGGAAGAACTTGCGGTACTCGTGGTCCACGCCCATCAGCAGGTCGTGCTGCATGCCGCCAAGCTGCACCTTGCCGTCCAGGTCGAAGGTGGCGAAATGCTCGGTGCTCACAGCCCCACGGGTACCGTCCAGGCGGCGCCCGACCGTTCCGGTCGTGGTATTCACACTGGTCACCCGCGCCTGGTAATCGTCGTAGGTGTCGCGGTTGTAGCTGTAGGCGAAGTGGGCCTTCCAGGCCTCGTTCAGCTGGTGTTCGAGGTCGAGGATCATCAGGTCCGACCGGCCCTCGGTGACGTTGTAGGGCTCGTCCAGGCGGCGGGTGGCGGGCACCGCCAGGGGCTTGCCGTTGAGGAAGATGGTGCCGCGGTCGAAGGGGGTGCTGTACTCGCGGTGCTCGAAGCTGAGGTTCACCGTGGTGTCTTCGCCGTACCAGGCGAAGGACGGGGCGAAGGTCTTGTCGCGGCTGTGGCCGAAGTTGCGCCAGTAGTCGGCGTCGTCGTAGTCGGCGATCACCCGGTAGGCCAGGCCGGAATCCCCCAGCGGGCCGGTGACGTCGAGGGTGCCGCCGCTGCCGTCCTTGCCGTCGCCGTAGGTGGAGGCGCGTGCGGTGATGGCGCGGTAGGCCTGCAGCTGCGGCTTCTTGCTGATGACGTTGATCACCCCGCCCGGGTCGAGGATGCCGTAGAGCATCGAGGACGGGCCCTTGAGCACTTCCACCCGCTCGGCGCTGGCGGTGAGGTTGCGGCCCTGGATGGTGCGCATGCCGTCGCGCAGGATCGAGCCGTCGCGGTTGTCGCCGAAGCCGCGTTTCATCACCGCGTCCAGGGTGCTGCCGAGGGTGTTGGCCTGGGTGATGCCGCTGACGTTGGCCAGGGCGTCGTCGAGGTTCTGTGGCTGCTGATCCACCAGCGCCTGCGCCGGGACCACGGCCACCGCCTGGGGGATGTCCAGCAGCGGGGTGTCGCTGCGGGCCAGGCGGGTGGTGGGCGGTGGCTGGTAGCTGGCGGCGCCTTCCGCCTGGCGGGTGCCGTCGACGTTCACCGCGCCCAGGTCGAGGGCGTCGGAGCTGGCCACCGGCACCAGCGTCAGGGTGCCCGGCGCCGCCTCGGTGAAGCTGAAACCGCTGCCGGCCAGCAGGCGTGCCAGGGCCTGCTCGGCGCTCATACGGCCCTTCACGGCCGGCGCATTGCGCCCTTCCGGCAGGGCCTGGGTGTAGACCACCGCCAGCCCGGTGTTGCGGGTGAAGGCAGCCAGGGCCGGGGCCAGGGGCTGCGCCTCGATGGCGAAGACCTGCTCCCGCGCCAGCGCCGCCGGGGCCTCGGCCAGGGCCTGGGGCACCCAGGGTGCACTCCCCAGGGCGAGCAGGGCCGAGACCAGTCCGAGGCGCTTGAAGGCGCCGCGCTGCAACCGCGATGAGCTGTGATTCATGTAAGGCGTACCCCTGGCTGTGGCTTCTCGTTGCGAATAAATCGCATTCCATCACCCCTACACGGATGCCGAGCGGGAACACCTCACCCCTGCCCTGAAGTTTTTTTCCACAGGCGGCAGGCGACGTCGGAACGGCGCGGACGGTTTTCCACAGGCCACGGCGTTGCCATGACCGACAGGCGGGGGAGACGCGAGAAGGAAGGGCGGCGGAATGCGGCTGACAGCTCAGCGCAGGACCATCACCCGGCCCAGCACTTCGTGGCGCTGGAAGCCGAGCACGGCGCCCAGGGCATCCACCACGGCGCGAGGGTCATTGTTGGGGAAGCTGCCGCTGACCCGTTGCCCGGCGAGGTCGGTGTCCAGCAGCAGGATGCGGCCCGGGTAGTAGCGGCCCAGCTCGTCGAGCACGTCGGCCAGCGGCGTCTTGTAGAAGGTCAGCCGGCCCTGGCGCCAGGCCAGCTGGGCCTCGGCATCCACCGGGTAGACCTCCCCCCCGCGGCCGTCGAGGTAGCGCACCTGCTGGTTGGCGGTGAGCACCTGCTGCGGGGCATCCGCCCGGGCACGGACGCCCACCCGCCCCTGCTCCACGGTGACCCGTGCGCCGCCGAGCTGCAGGCGCACGCCGAAGCGGGTGCCCAGCACGCGCGCCTCGCCCCCGGCCGCTTCCACCACGAAGGGCGGCTCGCCATGGGTGACCTGGAAGTAGGCACCGCCCCGGTGCAGCACCACGTGGCGCTCATCGGCGCGGTAGTCGACGCTGAGGGCGCTGTCGGCATCCAGCACCACCCGGGAGCCGTCGGCCAGGGTGAGGGGGCGCACTTCCCCCGGCGCGGACACGTAGTCGGCGCCCAGGTCCTGCAGGCGGTCCAGCGGGTGCCAACCGCCGGCCCACAGCATCAGCACCAGGCTGGCGGCCATGGCCAGCGCCGCGCTCCAGCGGGCGCGCCGTTGCGAGGGCACGGGACGCGGCGCCAGGTACTGGCGCAGCTGGTCCGCCTCCTCCTCCGCCAGCAGCGCGGCGGCCGGCCAGGTGCGGCGCCAGAGCGCCTCGGCCTGGGCGTAGGCATCGATGTGGCGGACGTCGGCGTAGAGCCAGCGCTCGAAGGCTTCGCGCTGGCCGGCGTCGGGATCGTCCTGCATGCGCCCCGCCCACAGCCAGGCCGCCTGTTCGACGGCGCTCTGGCGAGGGCTGGCCGCTGGCGGCCGCTGTGGATCGGGCTTCATCAGGTCGCGCTCCCGGGCGATGGGCCGGCGGAGGGCTCCGCCAGGCTGGCCTTGCAGGCCTCCAAGGCGCGCATCATATGTTTTTCCACCGCGCTCTGGGACAGCCCCATGGCCTGGGCGATCTCGCCGTAGGTGCGGCCATGGATGCGGTTGAGCAGGAAGATGTGCCGGGTGCGTTCGGGCAGTGCACGCAGGGCTGCCTGCACGTGGCGCAGGTCGCGCCCAGCGGCCAGGGCCGCCTCCGGGTCGGTGGGCTCAGGCAGGTGCTGCTCGGCCAGCAGGCCGGCCTCGGTACGCGAACGCGAACCCTCGCTGCGCAGGTGGTCGATGGCCATGTTGCGCGCGCTGCGCAGCAGGTAGGTGGCGAGGTCCTCCACCTGGGCATCGGCGCGCCGCCAGAAGCGCAGGAACAGCTCCTGCACCAGGTCCGCCGCCGTGGCCCGGCAGCGCACCTGGCGATTCACCAGCGCCTCCATGCGCGAGCGCTCGGCGAGGAAGGTGCGCAGCAGCACCTCGCGCGGCGCGGCTTTCGCGCGCTCGCCCTCGGCAAGGGTCGGCGGGAGGGGCTGGTCGGGCATGGAGGAGCCGGCGGGGCCAGGAAGGGAGCGAGATGATAATGCTTATCAAATAGACCTGACTAGGGACGATCCCCCTGCCGCCGACCGGTGACTGCCTTTAAAATGGCCGCCCCATGGACGACACGACCCCACCCCGAATGGACAAACGCCTCACCACCCTCAGCAAGTACCTCAGCTACCTCCTGCGCCACCAGCCCGGCGCCATCGGCCTGACCCTGGACCGCGAAGGCTGGGCCGACCTCGACACCCTCATCCGCCTTGCCCGCGCCGCTGGCCAGGCCATCGACCGCGAGCAGGTGCTGAAGGTGGTGGCGAGCAACGACAAGAAGCGCTTCAGCCTCTCCGACGACGGCCAGCGCATCCGCGCCGCCCAGGGCCACACTGCCGCCGGCGTGGCCATCGACTACGCCGAGCAGGTGCCGCCGGAGCACCTCTTCCACGGCACCGCCTCGCGCTTCATGGAGGCCATCCGCGCCCAGGGCCTGCGCCCCGGTCGCCGCCACCATGTGCACCTCTCGGACCAGCGCGACACCGCCATCGCCGTCGGCACCCGCTACGGCCAGCCGGTGCTGCTGCGCATCGCCGCCGCACGCATGCACCAGGCCGGGCATCGTTTCTACCGGGCGGACAACGGCGTGTGGCTGGCAGATGCCGTGCCGCCGGCGTTCTTCGAGGTGGAGGATTGAGGGCCACGCCCCTCCGTTCTGTCCCACTGCCGGGGCGGTGAACGCGGTCGGGCCGGCTACAGGGCGCACCGGCCCCGCGTGGTCATAAAAAAGGCCGCCCGCCCCCTGCCTGAAGGCGGGCAGCCAATCCTTCAGCGAGCGGTGATCACCGCCAGCTTGGTGATCCCGGCCCGCTCGATGGAGGCCATGGCCTTGGCCACCGCACCGTAGTCCACCTTGTCGTCGGCCTGCAGCTGCACCCGCAGCTCGGCATCCTTGGCCTTGGCGGCCTCCAGGTTGGCCTGCAGCAGGTCGGGCTGGATCTCGTCCTTGTTGATGAACACCTTGCCCTCGCCATCGATGCTCACCACCAGCGGGTCCTTCTGGTCCGGCGGGGCGACGGCCTCGGTCTTGGGCAGGTTGATGGGGATGGCGTTGGTGAGCAGCGGCGCGGTGACGATGAACACCACCAGCAGCACCAGCATCACGTCCACCAGCGGAGTGACGTTGATCTCGGAGAGGACCTCGTCGCTGTCCTGGGTGGAGAAGGCCATGTCAGGACGCCTCCTTCACAGCGCCGGGCGCACGGGCCGGAGCGGGGTTGACGATCAGCCTGAAGGCGCTCTTCTGGGCCAGCAGGTAGAAGTCGTGGGCGAAGTCGTCGAGGTCGGCGGCGGTCAGCTTGAGGCTGCGCAGGAAGTAGTTGTAGACCAGCACCGCCGGCACCGCGACGGCGATGCCCACCCCGGTGGCGACCAGCGCCGCACCGATGGGGCCGGCCACGGTCTCCAGGCTGGCGGAGCCGGCCAGGCTGATGCCCTTGAGCGCCTCCATGATCCCCCACACGGTGCCGAACAGCCCGATGAAGGGCGACGTGGAGCCGATGGAGGCCACCACCGCCAGGCCCGACTCGAGGGCGCGGCGCTGGCGCTGGATCTGCTGGCGCAGGGCGCGTTCGAGGCGGTCCTGGTGGTTGATCGCCTGGCTCAGGTCACCGGGCTGGCCACCGGGCACCTGCAGGGCGGCAAAGCCGGCGCGGGCCACATCGGCCACGGCCCCGCCATGGCCCTGCACCAGCTCGGCGGCGCTGTCCAGGCTGGTGGCGCTCCAGAAGCGCTTCTGGAACTGGCGGTCGCGGTGCTTCAGGCGGGCGAACTGGATGGCCTTGACCAGGGCCAGGCCCCAGGTGACGACCGAGAAGCCGATGAGCAGCCAGATGACCAGGTGCTCGACGGAGCCGAAGGGGTTGCTGATTAGGTCCATGGTGCAGTCCTCACAGGGCGCAGGGCGCCGGTATTCAGTTCAGTTTGAAATCGATGGGCACGCTGACCCAGCCGTCCTGGGCCACATCGCCGCGCTTGGCGGGGACGAAGGTCCAGCGCTTGACGGCCTTGACCGCCGCCTCGTCGAGCAGGTCGCGGCCGCTGCTCTTCTGCACCTGCACCTCGCTGGGCGAGCCGCTGGCCAGCACATGGACCCGCAGCAGCACCGTGCCTTCCCAGCCACGGCGCTGAGCGAAGGCGGGGTACTCCGGCGCCGGGTTGCGCAGGTAGCCGGCGTTGGCCGAGGGCGGCGTGACCGGAGCCGGAGCGGGCGGAGCCAGGGGTGCCGGCGGCGCGGGCGGGGCCTCGACCTTCGGCGGCGGTGGCGGAGCCTCCACGGGCTTGGGAGCCGGTTTCGGCGCGGGCTTGGGCGCGGGTTTCGGCTTGGGCACCGGCTTGGGCGGCGGCGGTTTCACCGCCAGCTCCTCCACCACCGGGGGC